>CAJGCH010000065.1 GCA_904501845.1 uncultured Bacillaceae bacterium
ATTGCTGTATCTTCTATTGAAAAGCCTTTAATTTTCCTTAAAATAATGACCTTCCTATAAGAATCTTTCATTTTGCTTAACCCCTTATATAGTTCATGCGATTCCTCTTTAAGCTCTATTTTCTCATCAGGCAATGGTGCTTTATCTTCTTGAATCAGGAAAATTTCCTTAAGAACCAACAAAGGCTTCCGTTTTCGCAAATAATCGACGGTTACATTATGAGCGATACTGAACAACCATGTCTTTTCACTGGATTGCCGTTTGAATGTATCACGATAGACATAAGCTTTCACAAATGTCTCCTGCGTAAGATCCTCCGCCTGCTGGTAATCTCTTACCATCAATAAAATAAAACTTAGGATGGAAGCACTGTATGTATCATACCAATCTGAAATTTCCTCCCTCTTATCCACTGATAAATATCCCCCCGTTTTCACATGATTCATAGCTTAGACGTATAGAAATGTTAAAAGTTGTGTTTTTTTATAAACTTTCATATTGATATAGTATTGTTTAGCCTCTCACCCTTAACTATGTATCTGAACTCCTTATAAAATACAATCTACATTTATTATATCCTGCATCTGACAAGTAATAGAATTCCTCATTGCCGTCAATTCATTTCCCTCCTTCTCTCCGCAGGAACTGACATCTTCCAACCGACTAAAAGATAAACCTCCATCCTTCCCCAATTCACAGCCCGCTTCTTGTTTCTTTGCTTAATTCTCCATCATTTTCGGTTTCCTTCATTTTTTTAGGCGAATTCCGCTAGAAAAGAGGCTCCTCTGATGAATAACAACTTGTTTTGAGAGCTTTTGTCATGAGGCAGGAAAAGCTTAGCACGCATGCAGAATACATGTACACAAGAGAGAAATAAAACCAATACCAAGTTGAAGGGACTGTTTAAATATGAAAGATCAAATTTTGAGAGCATATTCCATTAAAGAGGTTTCACGCAAAATAAATGTACCGGCAGGAACCATTCGCCAATGGGAAAAGGATTTGAACGGTATCTTGGTCATTCCGCGTTCCAAACAAGGCTCGCGTTTTTATACAGAAGTGGAGATTGCGATTCTGAAAAGAATCAAGGAGATGCGTGACAAGAATTTAAGCAAGGACATCATTAAAGAGATGCTTCAGAAGCATATGAAGGATGTTCAGAACCCTGTTCAAAAGGCGGATTCAAAACCTCCTTCCGAAGTGCCCGCAACCTCTGTGGCAGTCATTGAGAAGCCGGCTGAGCCAAGGCTTGATGAGTTCCTCCATGCCATGGATGCCTATAAGACACAATTCATGAAGGAAATGAGCAATGAGATGCGCACGAACCGGAATCTGATGATTGAGGAGGTTAAGAAGGAGATTTCCCAAGGCTCGATTGATACGATTAAAGGCTTATCAAAATCGATTCAGCGATCGAGCTCAAAAACCACCAATGAGCTTAACCAGCTTTCCCATAACATTTCGAGGTCTTCAGAACGTACATCTGAGACAGTCGAAACCTTGACGAGAAGCATTGCGAAGTCTTCAGAGGGGGCTTTCGAATCTTTCTCTAAAAGAATTTCAGAGGCCGCTGCCGATGGCTATCGTGACCTGCTCTCTGATCTTTCGACTTCCGTTTCTGAAGCACAAAGTGAGATTAAAAGCGTAACAGAAGCCATCTACCAGGATCGTGAGCAATACTTTGAGACGATGAACAAGGAGCTCGAACAGTACAGGCATGACATCAAACAGCGTGAGGAGGCATTCCAGCAAATGGTCACGAGCTTCCGTGATGCCGCTCCAACAAAAGAAAAGGAAAAACCAAAGACCATCAAGCTTAAAGAGCACAAGAAAGAAAAATCAAAAGAAAAGCTGAAAACCATCCCAACAAAAAAGGCCAAGAAGGCCCCTGCTCAAGAGGCTGCGCCTGCTGAAAAAAAGTGGTGGAGTTTCCGAAGAAAAAGTAAATGACCCTAATCCGCGTGACTAATCATTAGGAGAAGAAAGGTGATTATAAGATGAACACAAATGAAATCGCCAATATATTGGGCATTTCCTCAAGCACAGTCAAACGCTGGGTCAAACAATTAGGAATTGAGCCTAGCCGAAATGCGAAGGGGCATTTCATCTACACGCAAAGCGAGTTTGACCAGCTGCATGCTTTCCATCAGGACCAGCTGAAGCAAGAGAACCCCCTTTCCTTCCTTCCGGCTGAAAAGGACGAGCAAGTGCTTAAGCTTGAAGATAAGATTCAGGACATTGAGCTGCAGCTGTATAAAAAGGCGGATGGCGTTACGTCTGTCCAGCTTCTGCAGCACCGGCGGGAGATTGAAGACTTACTCGTGGCCGTTGAAAAGCTCGAAGGAAGAATTGAACAACTCGAGACACAAATGAACAAATCAAAAAAACCGCCAGCCAAAGTAGAGCCCATCTCGCTTGACGTCCCTCAAACGTTAAAAAGAAAGCGCAAGCGGAAAATTATGAGCATGATGTTTGGTATATGAGATAAACGCCGGGGTCATCCTCCGGCGTTTATTCTATCTTTATATAAATACATAGAATAAACTGATGGAGAAAGGTCATATAATGACAAAGGAAATAGGATAAGTGGATGGTTTTAACGATTATACACGTATCCGTGCATTTGGATAATCTCACATTTTTGCATTAAGCTCTGTATGGACCTGCATGTTCTAGCTGCTGCTGCATATCTATAATTAACGCCCAAAACCTTCATGACATTATCTTCTTTTTGACGAAAGATAGTTATTACCTTTATGATTAGTAATTAAGAGATAAAGTTTGTTAAATACATACATTTATAGAAAGAATGCGAGGTTTTAACCTATATGGACTCAAATTTATTATTTGCTTTCTCATTAACCTTGATGGCTGGCTTGGCTACAGGGATAGGAAGCTTAATCGCCTTCTTGACGACACGAACGAACAAGGCCTTCCTTTCCATTTCACTTGGCTTCTCTGCCGGTGTCATGATTTATGTGTCGATGGTTGAGATCTTTGTGAAGGCGAAGGACGCACTTGTCAATGAGCTCGGATATGAGCGCGGCTACACAATGACGGTGGTTGGCTTTTTCTTTGGGATCCTGCTGATCGCTATTATTGACCGGGTTATTCCGAAGCAGGGAAACCCTCATGAACCACAGAAAGTGGAAGACATGAATAGGCCTGCCAATGAGATAGAAAATCAAGCCTTAATGAAAATGGGTGTATTTACCGCCCTTGCAATCGGTATTCATAATTTCCCTGAGGGGATTGCTACCTTTACATCTGCCCTTCAAGACCCTGGTCTAGGTGTTGCCATCGCTATCGCTATCGCCATTCATAATATTCCTGAGGGCATTGCCGTAGCTGTTCCGATTTACTTTGCGACCGGAAATAAGAAAAAGGCTTTCAAATTATCCTTCCTTTCGGGTCTGGCTGAGCCTATCGGCGCGTTGTTTGCTTATCTGATTCTTATGCCGTTCTTAAACGATTTAATGTTCGGAATTATCTTTGCGGCCGTTGCCGGTATTATGGTCTTTATCTCCCTTGATGAGCTGTTGCCGGCCGCGAAAAAATACGATGAAAGTCATCATGCCATTTACGGACTCATCGCTGGGATGGCCCTTATGGCAATCAGCCTCCTTCTTTTCCTCTAGCCAAACAAAAAAATGATGTCCCTTCACAAAGAAGAGACATCGTTTTTTGTTTATTTACACAAGTGCTGTATATCTTTTAATGGCAGACTGGAGGGTGCCTGAAGTAAGTGCCCGTTCTTCAAATGTAATGCCCATTGAGACGATATGACGCACGATTTCCGGTCTGAGTCCCGTTATGACTGGCTTACATCCCATCATCGTAGTTCCATCAATCATTTTTAGGAAATGATCGATGACATCAGCGTCCATTTCTGCAATACCGGATAGGTCAATAATTAATGTCTCGATATGCAGCTCGTCAATGGCATTAAAGACCTTCTCCTCAATGATTTTGGCCCGATGGCTATCCAGCACACCAATCAGCGGAAGTATGCACATGTCAGTTGTGATTGGAATAATAGGAACAGATAAATTCTCGACCAGCTGTTTCTGTTTTTCAAGCAGCTTGTCCTTATAATCAGAATAACAAATAAAGAACGTATTCAAAAATTGATCCAATTGATCGTTAATCTGCTTCTCAAGCTTGAAGAAATCATCCGGATTAAACTGCATATGCCGTTCGTCGACAAATTTATGAAGCAGCCTCCACAATGTTCTTCTGATGGCCTGTACCCATTCAAGCTTGAAAGTCAAAGTAAGGGAATGTGTCGCCCAAGCAATACCCTCTTGCTTGGCAAAAGCACGCACATCCTGATCATTTTGATCCATAACATAAACGACCAGCTTATGGGCATTGTTCAATAAGTCAATATTGCCAATCAGCAGAATCTCCTCAATCTTATCACGAACGTTAACCGCCTCTGAAAGTAATTCTTCTTCAAAATAGTCGCGATTATCCTGGAAATATTCTTTTATAAATGCACTTGTTTCAAAGGCTGCCTCCACTATCTTTACCTCCTCAAATAAATTATGACAGCATCATAAAAATATTAGCAAACACGTGGTGCAACGGTAAACTGGTTTGCTTGTATGCTAAACTTATAGAAATCAGCATGTCCCCTGTTTTTGCATGACTTTGATTAGCTTTATTTTGGTTTCTTTTAATTGTTTTTCTTCCGTCGCATGTAGCTCATGGTCTTCCGCATAAAATTGAGCAAAATCCTGCCCTTCATATCGTGGAATAATATGAAGATGAAAATGGGTTAATTCATCGAATAACCCGCCATTTTGGCAAATCGTAATCCCGTCAGGCTGAAACAACTCTTTCATCGCCCTTGTTATGATTGTGATCGCTTTCATGACCGAACTTGCCGTATGTTCATCAAATTCATCGAAATAGCGAACATGCCTCTTAGGCAGGACAAGTACATGCCCCTCGTTATAGGGATTATGGTCAAGAATACAGCACACTTCATTGTTTTCCCATACAACTTGTGCGGGTTCAAGCTGATTCGCTAATTGACATCCCAAACATTTCATCCAGCCGCCCTCCTTTTCTACATAAGTGGCCATTAGGTTCATTTTCTCTTAAAATAAGAAAAGTGTCCAATACTATCCAAATTGTAGATCGAAGTTTTGGTGGATTCGCTAAAATAACATATAAACAGATCATTTAGTGATCAAGAAATCCATGATCCTTATGACGTACCTAATCACAATTAAGCCCAAACATATAAGAAACACCGAAATGGTTATTTTCTTCCCTCTGCTCACCTGCCCCCTCCTCATTCCATTAAACTCCATCTGTTTACTAAAGTATAAGATTATATTTCCTATAATAGAACGATTCCTGGATGTTCTATTCCGGCATAACCCCTTCCTGTTATTATCATTAGCGATAAGAAAAAGGGCAATTCAACCATTAGTTGAACTGCCGCGATCATGTGCCAATTAAGATACTGCCCCTTTTTGGAGAACCTGATTCATATTCCCTTCTCTTCCTTCATATACATACTCTAACTCTATTTTCTTTCTCGGAGGAGATGTATGACCAAAGCAAATAGATTATATGGTTCTTTGCTTATGAACGTATTCATTCTGAGCCCCTTAGCATTTCAAACGTACAATCCATCCTTAGCCATTTCCTTCTCGGGTCTGGCCTATCTCATGTGCCCGATGATTAGCATTATATCAATTATGGCGCTGGCTAAATCCCGTTGTCACTATACAGCAAATGGTCTTATTATACTATTAGGACATTGTTTAATACTTGTCTATATATTAGTGCGTGCTTATGCCGTTCTTTAATTAAACGGTACTATTGGCAGCGGAATGACTCCGCTTTTGAATGGCGTTAACGCCCATGACGACGGCAATCATTTCGCCAATCTCAATATCCTCTTTATCCTGCCTCATCTCAAATGCTGGTGTAGCGAAGAAGGTATTCACCTTCTTAAATTGACCGACCCTTTTGCCTTTCTCGGTAAAGATTTCATACGTCTTAGAAAACGTTTCAGATTCGATGCGATAGATTCCTCTCTTATGGGCGGTATATTCATATTTTTTCACAAAGAAACTAAACCTTGCCCGAACAAACCCTAGCTCTTCTCCCATTTGATTCGTCACAACCCACCTATTGCTGAAGATAGGAAATTTCCCGCTGATCAAGATATTGTCCTGCAAGTCTAGTACATCAATCGTTGAGGTAAAAGCACTTTTTAAATCGAGCTTTCCGACGATTTCTTTATTCTTTGTAAAGATATCCTTCTGACCGGTGGAAAAGAAACTGTCCGTAAAATATAAATGTGAATAATTCAACTAACCTCCCCCTTCTCCAAATAAATGACACCTTCCACACTAATCTTGACAGTTTGCCCTGGCATCAGCCATGGAATAAAGCTGCTAAACAACAAGTATAAATGCCGTCATCCATTTCTTTTCTACATACACAAAGCTGATTCCTGCCCTCTCCAAACAATTAATGCTGCAAAGGGTATACAACTCGCTCACCTGCTCACTTAACCCTTCAAGGTGGTGGAATAAATGGATTGGAACTTGTTCGGGTCAATCGCCATAGCGGTATTTCTCATCCGATGGGACCAGAATAAAATACGTATTCTTTCTTTATGCAAGGAATTAATCTTTCTAGGCCTTTTCATCTTTCTCATTTCCAGGTATTTAGAGAAAGCAAGCATCACCGTCTCCCTTTTCTCTCATATTCCTGAAAAGATGGAGGGCTGGATTGCTGCAGCTATCATGGCAAGTTTTATCCTATGCTTATCCTATAAGAGCTGGAAATTCTTCCGTCCAAGCAGCTGCAATCAAAAAGGACATAAGCCTTAAGGCAATTAGCCTGCTGCTTGGAATCCAATCTTTCACAGGCCGCGGTATAGAAAGGTACAAAAAAGCCGAAGACAAGAGGCTTGTCCTCGGCCCTATATAAAAGGCTTTATATGTTCATGATTTTCTTTAATATTTTTTCGTCAACAAGTTCTGCGAGATGGTCAGGAACGGTCAAGTACAGCAATCCATTCCCTTCTAGTTTAGGAGAGTTTCCTAAAGGAATGGTCCTCTTGATCAGCTGGGCATACAGCTCTGGCTCGGTTAAATCACGGCCAAAGTTGTTGTTAGCTATCAACTTGATGAGAGCCATTGCACCAGATACGTGAGGAGTTGCCATAGATGTGCCGGATAGAGTTGCGTATTTCCCGTTCAAGTATGTGGAAAGAATCTTCTCGCCAGGCGCTACTAAATCAACTTCATTGTTGGAATTCGTAAAAGGGGAGGAATTCCTTTCCAAGTCAATTGCCCCGATGCTGATAACTTCATTATAGCAGCCGGGATAGCTAAATTCGTCAGTCTTATCATCCCCGTCTCCTTCATTGCCCGCAGCACAGATTACCAAGACATTGTTCTTCAAAGCGTTTTGAATCGCTTGATGCAGCTCGGGAACATCCTCCGGCCCGCCCAATGACATGGAGATAATATCAGCTTTTTGTTCCACGGCATAATTAATGCCATCGGTAATCCATTCATATTGTCCTGAACCATTCTTATCAAGAACCTTTATAATCAATAAGCTGACCTCTGGCGCAACACCAACAACCCCTTTGCCATCATCAAGAGCGGCAATTGTTCCAGCTACATGTGTGCCGTGACCATTATAATCCTCAAATATCTCCGGGTTAGAGCTATCATCTGTCGTGAAGTTCCTCCCGCCCACAATCCGGCCCTGCAGATCAGGATGGTCGGTATCAACTCCAGTATCCAAGATGGCAATCTTTATCCCTTCACCCTTGGTCTTGCTCCAAAGTTCAGGAGCTTTAATAATCTCGACACCTTGCGGCACTTCGTTAGCAGTATCGACTTCGTTGACAACCTGATAAGGTATAACACATACTCCTCGCTTCATACTCTTCCCTCCTATCGGATATCCTTTGAAAAAACAATGGATATAACCATATTTTAACAATTATAAGGCTCGTCTAACAGATACATTTGCACTGATTTTGGGTCAGAGGAAGAAAATATGTGTTTCATTTACACTTTTACATTTGAGAAGCTTTCGAATAAAAGAGATAGCTCACCAGTTGATTTGGCAAGAAAGCTAGGTCTTGAATGCCTTAATTCCGCATCAGTACCATAGCCATACAGGACGGCAATTGAATCTATCCCGGCAGTATGGGCACCAATGATGTCATGCATCCGGTCTCCAACCATGATGAAATCGGTTGGCAAAACATGCGGGTAAAGGTCCTTGATATTCCGAATGATTTCCGTTTTATTAGAGCGGCCCCCGTCCAAACGGCTTCCAATGATATGATTGAAATAGCCGTCTAACTCAAAATGGGCGATAATTCTCTCAGCAAAAGGGGTTGGCTTAGAAGTAGCTATAACCAGGACATAATCCATATCGATCAATAGCTTCAGCATTTGCCTAATCCCCGGATATACTTCATTCTCATAAATTCCTTGGGCTGCATATCGTTCACGATAATAGGTGATCGCGCTTCTGACCTCTAGGTCAGTCATTTGAAACATTTGTATGAAGGATTCTTGAAGGGGCGGACCGACAAATGATCTAAGATGGTGAAGAGCTGGCACCTCAAATCCCATCTTGCTAAGCGCATATTGGACAGACTGGCTAATTCCTAAAAATGGATCAGTGAGCGTTCCATCTAAATCAAATAGGATAACTTTGTATCTCATAGTTCCCCCTCATGAAAGTCAAAATACTCGCAGCAGGCTGCCTGCTTCGCGGTCTAGCAAGAATGTTGTGTTGCGATGAAGCTTCAAGGCATTCGCCGGCATATTCGGGTCGAAGCTCTCATTCAAGGTGCGCCTTATGATTTTGGCTTTTTCCAAGCCGTTGGCTAGCACAATGATTTCTTGTGCGCCTAATATATGCTTGATCCCCAATGTATACGCTTTCGTTAAGGTTCCGTCCTTCCTCACCAGTGTTTGCCCAAAAATCCTAGCATTCTGTCCCAGACGGGATATATGAGAATAGGCGGCAAATGAGCTGCCCGGTTCATTGAAGCCGATATGGCCATTCGTGCCAATGCCGAGAATCACTAAATCAAGGCCACCCTGCTTAAATATGAATTCATCCATTTTCATGCATTCATCATACGGGTTAGCAGCGCTGCCATCAAAAAGATATACTTGCCTCCTTGAGACCTGTATTTTCGAGAAAAAAGCATGGTATAAAAAATGCTGGCAGCTTCCTCTATCATTAGCGGAAGCGCCGACCCATTCAAATAAACCAACAAATCGGCACCGGGAGAAATCGACCCTTCCCTCTGCAGCGTAATTCACTAGAATCTCCAACAATCTTCTATGTGTGTAGCCCATTGGAAGACAGATAAACAAGTCCGGCTTTTCTTGGACTTCTTGAACAATGATCTCTGCGGCTGAATAAGACATTTCCTCATAATTTTGAAAGATGGCATAGTTCATTCCTTCTTAGTACTCCTTCCGTACTTGACCTTTAGGCAATGAATGAACAACTGGTTTATATAAAATGGAGCAAATCTAAAGAGGTTAGAATGACCATGAAGAATGAAAGAAGAGCAAGATTATTAGAAGATGAGAAAAGATATAGAAAAACACAAAATTGAATGACAATTCATTCAGTCTTTGAAACTCCTTTCATCATAATACAATGTTTATTCCTCAATAGGCAAGATAATTGTCTGAAATTTTAGGTAAATTATCGCTTGTTTTCATATTTTATAGGAAAGATTGGTTTTTATATATACAAAAACTGAGGTTTAACCTCCCATTAATACATAATTTCCTATTCTTTGCTTTCACATATCGATGGCTATCAAAGAGCAGACTAGGTATTCAGCAATCCCTTTTATCCATTTTATTCCTTATGACTACAAGAGTACCATAGCTATGCAAAGCCATCCCTGCCATGACAATCCCCATTCCAACAAGCGAAATCACAGAGGGAAAAGCGACAGACAAGAAGATTACTTCTCCAGCAAGGGCAAAAATGATTTCCATGGATTGCGTCGCCTCCACGGCTGCGAGCTTTCTCAAGTCATTACGAACCAAATCAGTCGCTTTGAAAAATAAAACAGTCGCAATGACCCCGGATGCAATCGCCACAATTAACGACTGCAGGCTTTGCATTCCGCTAGGGGGTCCATCCGTCATCAAAGCTATAAGAGCAAGAATGATCCATAGAGGCATACTTGCAATGGTCATTCCCAAGACACGCTGAAAGGCATTCAAGCGCCCATTTGTTATCTCCATCATTTTCCGATTGCCTAGCGGATATGCGAATGCTGCGATCAATATGGGGATGAACCCAAGGAAAAACTCTTTCTTTGGCACACCGCTCATCACATCAGTCTGCATAATGAGCACACCCAATAATATAATGAGTGAGTAGCCTAATTCTTGAAACGGAATCACCGCTCTTTCCTCTCTGGAATCAGCCTTCATGAACAGCGGTGCCAGCAAAGTTCCTGCGATGATGGTTGTTTGCCATGAGCCTGCAATCAGCCAACCGGGAGCATAGACCGAAGCAAAGCATAATGGAGCGTAAAAGAGTCCAAAACCAACAAAGCTCCATAGCAGCCACGCTTTTGGGTTTTCCCTCATCACGTTCCATAAAATCTTCACCTGCCTGTTATAGCAAACGATGGCCAAAAGAAAAGGAATCATGAAGAAATAGCGTAAAGAAGCGCTCCATAACCAGCTTCCTCCGCCTAATTCCATCGAGCTATTTAACACAAATGTAAACGCAAAAAAGAATGCCGAACAAATACCTAATATGATTGCATGCATCCATCCTACACTCATTTCTCTTTTAAGTACTCAAGCTATCTATTACTAGAATCATAGGCCGGTTTCAATATAATGATTTCAGGAAACTGGCCATACGTTTGTTTTCTTCTCAAAAACCGTCTTCCGCAGCTAGTCTAGATTCTTTATCCCAAAAGGAGACATACGATTGACTACGAATAAATTACATAACCAATCTCTTTATTCGATTTCCTGTCCGATTGTCGGCCTTTCATTATCCTGAAATCTGCGGGTGATGTCCGATTTCCAGTTGTGACGACAGCTTCTCCGCCGGTTTCGCTATGTATTGGGTGTCACATTTGGTCTTGGCTTGCTTGGCGTATGGATTGCCCAAGGTGCTGATGAATGGTTCAGGGCGGTATTTGCCGTCAGAAGGTGGCTGAGCCGTCCATGGGAGCGGAAATTTGCCCGCAAAATACAGACCGAAGTGAACACACTTTGAAATCAATATTCCTACCTCTATGAGGAACCCGTTTTTAGAGGGTTCCTTTTCTATCTAACAATCATCACTGCTATTTCCAACTTCCCTTACTAACGAATACATGTACACATCATTCGCTTTCTTATTTTGATATATATAGCGTCTCAGAATTCCTTCTCTTTGAAAGCCAAGATTCTTCAATAAACGGTTTGAACTCCCATTTTCCAAGAACACGACCGCTCCAATACGAGTAAGCTCCAAATCATCAAACCCATATGCAAGAATGGCAGAGACAGCTTCAGAGGCATATCCCATCCCCCAATAATCAGGATGCAGCTCATACCCAATTTCAGCCCGCTTATGCTTAGGCACCCAAGCATTCAACCCAACTGTACCTATGATGCTGCTTGTCTCCTTCCTCTCAATTCCCCATCGTATTCCTCTCCCCTCCCGGAAGTTTTGAGCAAAGAAATCAATGACCCTCTCCGCTTCCTCGATCTCCGCCATTTTTTCCTGACCGTAAAAACGAATGACATCCTCATTTGAAAAACATGAAAGCACCATCGAAGCATCCTCTGCGGTTAGCTCTCGTAATCTCAGTCTCTCGGTTTCTAATTGCGGAAACATATGCTTCCCCCTTTTCGTTATGCCTAGCCGTTTTAACATGCCTCCATGTGAAAATTAGCATAGAATATTCACGCTGATATCCTCAAATTGTTATTCTGTTCTTAAACATTTTCTTTTCTTCAATACTATTTCTTCTTTTTTGTTCTTATCTCCTGTCACAATGAGAAAATAAAAAAAAAACACATTAGCTCTTTTTTTCAAAG
>CAJGCH010000066.1 GCA_904501845.1 uncultured Bacillaceae bacterium
CACGGAATGTACGATGTACATGAGTACTGAGCGAGCGCGGCCGACGCCGAGATCCGCCGCTTATCGACGGTCGGGTTCCGAACACGGAAGTTAAGCTCTCGCGCCGATGGTAGTTGGGGCCGCGCGTCCCCTGTGAGAGTAGGACGTTGCCGGGCAAGCAAACCAGTTCAGTATTGAACTGGTTTTTTTGTGTGTAAAAATCTCGAAAGAGATTTCATAGAAGAAGTAAAGAACACTCACACTGACTGTCTGCAGGCATCACCGATTGGGGAGAAGCAAAGAAATCAAGGAGGAGAGTGAATGATTTTCTCTCTGGAACTTATCCTCCCTCCTTGTATTATCTCTAGCTATTCAGAAGGATAATCATTGATCTGCAAGCCTATACAAGATTCCATCTTTCAGCTATCGGTCCTAATCACCAAATGATTTCCTGGGGAATAGTACCAGAAGCTATGTACTTTGGATGGAATTTATCCATCTTTCTCCGATAGCCATTCACCAATAAGCAATGGAATTTTGTTCTCTGCGATTTCCATTAAGCCTTTTATAAAGGGTAGGTCTTGATGTCCCATTTCTTTGAAAAGCTCTGTCCACCAATCAATTTCATAACGGGCTATCATGCTTAGATTGTACAAAAGCAAATATAAGATAAGCATATCAGGCAGCATCTGACTTGGCTCATCCTTTTGCATGGAGAGGGTATAGGTGCCTGAGCGATAGTCATACCGAAACGGCAAACCGATACTCTTATGTTCATCTAGCGGTTCCCGTAAGCCGAATTTGATCAGCTTATCTTCCTCAACAACACTCTTCAAATCAATGGGAATCTGCCACTTTCCTATAGCCTGCTGAATGAATCTTTCTTTGGTCATATGATAGTGATCGAGCACTGTGTGGGAGATATGAAATGATTCCTTATGAAGATAAACAGGAAGCTGGCTTGCCTGTCCTTTCATGCGCTTGAACAGACTGCTAAGCTCAGGGATTTCCTTTAAGAGAGCGAGCATGGAGTGTTTTTCCTCTGGCAGTTTCATGTGGAACATTTTTGTTGCTAGGTGGGTGAATAAGCCATTTCTTTGTATTTTGACCTCATCCATGAGAAACTCATATTGTTGCTTTTTTTTTTACGGGTTGAGACCCCATGGGCAAGAACAGCAGTCGTTTCCGGGTAAATAGGATCGACGATTAGTACACATGCTTTAAGTAAATGAGTAAAACCGTAATATAGGAGCAAGGGTTTAATTTGAGCAGGAGCCTGAGCAGTCTGCTTCAGATAGAGCAGCCCATTTTCGATATAGGAGATAAAAGGATAGCAGTTGGAAAAGCTATATTGAGCAGCTTCCGTAATTCCTTGCTCCTGATAAGCCTTTAGCAAATATTTTTGCGTATAACTTGTTGAGTAGAATGGAAGATATGCTTGTATATATGTTTCATCTATTGATCCCATATAGTTCATCCTTTATTTAGCTGAATTGTCTTATAAATTATTATTTCCTTGACACTAGTTTGCCCAATTGATAATCTACAAATAAAAATTTTTTTAGGAATGGAGGAAGAAGAGTATGTGGAATGATAAATTTTCCAAAGAGGGATTGACCTTTGATGATGTGCTTTTAATCCCGGGTGAATCGGATGTACTGCCTAAGGATGTATCCTTAAAGGTGAAATTGGCAGATAAAATTAACTTGAACATTCCTATTATTAGTGCGGGTATGGATACGGTAACGGAGTCAGGAATGGCTATTGCGATGGCAAGGCAAGGTGGCTTAGGCGTTATTCATAAGAATATGTCTATTGAACAGCAAGCTGAACAGGTCGACAAGGTTAAGCGTTCTGAGAATGGCGTTATCACTAGACCATTTTTCCTTACACCGGAAAACCAGGTATATGATGCAGAGCATCTAATGGGCAAGTACCGCATTTCTGGTGTGCCAATCGTGAATAATGAAGATGAGAAGAAATTAGTCGGCATTATCACAAATCGTGACCTTCGTTTCATTCATGACTATTCTATGCTGATTGACGAAGTGATGACGAAAGAGAATCTTGTGACAGCTCCTGTCGGGACTAGCTTGAAGGAAGCAGAATCAATCCTTCAGAAGCATAGAATTGAGAAGCTTCCGCTAGTCGATGATGAGGGCGTTTTAAAAGGGTTAATCACCATTAAGGATATCGAGAAGCTTATTGAATTCCCAAATTCCTCGAAAGATGAATTTGGCCGTTTATTGGTCGCAGCTGCTGTAGGGGTGACAGCAGATACAATGAAACGTGTAGAGATGCTTGTACAGGCTGAGGTAGATGCAATTGTGCTTGATACCGCTCACGGGCATTCAAAAGGTGTTTTAGAGAAGGTTGCGGAAATCAAGGCAGCCTACCCTGAACTTACCGTTATTGCAGGAAACGTTGCGACAGCAGCAGGCACAAAGGCTTTGATTGAGGCTGGTGCTGATGTGGTTAAGGTTGGTATTGGACCTGGCTCCATTTGTACGACTCGCGTGGTAGCTGGTGTTGGCGTACCTCAAATCACAGCTGTGTACGATTGTGCGACAGAGGCTCGCAAGCATGGTAAAACCATCATTGCTGACGGCGGCATTAAGTATTCTGGTGATATCGTAAAAGC
This sequence comes from uncultured Bacillaceae bacterium, assembly GCA_904501845.1. Lineage (GTDB taxonomy): Bacteria > Bacillota > Bacilli > Bacillales > Pradoshiaceae > Pradoshia. The sequence continues at coordinate 2,621 of CAJGCH010000066.1, forward strand.
CCTTGCTGCAGGCGGACATGCAGTCATGCTTGGAAGTATGCTGGCTGGTGTAACAGAAAGCCCTGGTGAAACGGAAATTTTCCAAGGCAGACGCTTTAAGGTATACCGAGGAATGGGATCAGTCGCAGCGATGGAAAAAGGTTCAAAAGATCGATATTTCCAAGAAGATGCTAAGAAGTTTGTCCCAGAAGGCATTGAAGGCCGCATTCCGTACAAAGGGCCTTTATCTGATACAATTTACCAACTCGTTGGCGGCCTGCGCTCTGGCATGGGCTATTGCGGTACTAAGGATCTCGAGCAGTTGCGCGAGAATACGCAATTTGTGAAGATGTCTGGAGCTGGTTTGAGAGAAAGCCACCCGCATGATGTACAAATCACAAAAGAAGCACCAAACTATTCCTATTAATGATTTGGAATGATAGACAGGGTTTATGACTCTGTCTATTTTTTTTGATTTGTTTATGATACAATAACTAGGCGTTTAGACGACGACAAACAAAGATAACCAGGGGGGATATACTTGAGACAGGCAAAACAACTTACCTCTTTGCTTGCAGTGTTAACACTACTTTTAACTTGTGTCTTTTCATTTCCAGCTAATCATGCATATGCTGCTGAAGATGATGAACTAGGATTAAGTGCTGAGGCAGCCATTTTAATAGATGCGGAAACTGGACAAATCCTATATGAAAAAAATGCAGACAAGCTGCTAGGTGTAGCTTCAATGTCTAAAATGATGACTGAATACCTTGTATTAGAAGCGATTGAAAGTGGCAAAATCTCTTGGGATCAAAATGTCACAATCGATGAGTATGTCCATAAGCTCTCTGCTGCGCCTGGTCTATCCAACATTGGTCTGACTCAGGGCGAGACATACACGGTTAAGGAATTGTATGAGGCAATGGCGATCTTCTCCGGAAATGCAGCAACTGTGGCGCTGGCTCAGCTAGTCGGAGGAACGGAAAAGAACTTTGTGAAATTGATGAATGAAAAAGCAAAGGAACTAGGTTTAGAGAATTATAACTTCGTTAACTCTTCTGGATTGAACAATAGCAGCTTGCTTGGCGCATATCCAGCAGGGAATGAAGACGATGAGAACTTAATGTCTGCTCGTGCCACTGCGAAGTTAGCCTATCAATTGCTGGAGGATTACCCGGAAGTACTTGAATATGCAAAAGTCCCGCGCTTGAAGTTCAGAGATGGAAGAACATACGATAACTTCAACTGGATGCTGCCAGGACTTATTTATGAGTATGAAGGTGTCGATGGATTGAAAACAGGATCAACTGAATTTGCTGGGTCATGCTTTACTGCGACTGCAGAAAGGAATGGACAGCGCTACATAACAGTCGTTATGAAGGCGGACAGCAAAAATTCCCGTTTTACTGAAACAAAGAAAGTTTTGGATTATGCATTCAATAACTTCACTAGTGAAGAAATCCTGAAAAAAGGCTATCAAGATAAGAAACAAAAAACAGTAGGGGTTTCAAAAGGTAAAGAGGATTCTGTTGCCATTGAAACAAATAAGGCAGTCGAACTTGTCGTGAAGAAGGGCGAGGCAGAGGATGCCAAAACGAAGCTCGTTATAAACGAGGATAAGCTTGATGAAGACGGCAATCTTGTCGCACCTGTCAAAAAGGGCGAGAAGATTGGTTACCTGACAGTAGAGACTGGTAACAACTATGGCACGATTGCTGGTGACAGCAAAGGTGTACGTGTTGATGTCGTCACAGCTGAAGCAGTTGAAAAAGCGAATTGGTTCGTACTTTCTATGAGAGCCGTTGGCGGTTTCTTCGGTGATATGTGGAGTGGCATTACTGGCGCTGTGAAAGGTTTATTCTAATTTTTAATGTTTTAATTGAATATTTCCTACACATCGGTGTATGATAAATAATACAATAACGAATATAATAAGGCGTTGACGAGAACTAGTAGCTAGAACCTATATCTAGAAGAGAGCCAGTGGTTGGTGCGAACTGGCGGTATACTCTAGTGAATCCATCTCAGAGCATGGCATGGAAACTCTCTATTTTCGAGAGGTGTAAATGTCATCGGGTATAAAGCCCGTTATCAATTTGAGGTGAAAGGCAATCACTTGCCTTTAACTAGGGTGGCAACGCGGATATAAACTTCCGTCCCTTTTGGGACGGGAGTTTTTTGTATTTATAAAGACCTTTGAAGGAGGAATTAAGGATGCTTGATGTAAAACAATTACGGGCTAACTTAGAAGAAGTGAAAGAAAAGCTGCAACACCGCGGCGAAGATTTAAATGATCTTGATAAATTTGAGGATCTTGATAAGCGACGCAGGGAGTTAATTGTCGAAACAGAGCAATTAAAGAGCAGAAGAAATGAAGTATCTCAGCAAATCGCTATTATGAAAAGAGAGAAAAAGGACGCAGATGCCATCATTAAGGAAATGCGTGAAGTCGGAGATAAGATTAAAGACTTTGATACAGAATTAAGAACAATTGAAGAACAACTGGAAAATATCATGCTGACTATTCCAAATATCCCGCATGAAAGTGTTCCAGTCGGTGACTCTGAGGATGAAAACGTCGAAACACGCAAATGGGGAGAAGTCAGGGATTTCGGCTTTGAGCCAAAGCCACATTGGGATATTGCAACTGACCTGGGCATTATTGATTTCGAGCGTGCCGGCAAGGTAACAGGAAGCCGTTTCGTTTTCTATAAAGGCTTAGGAGCGAGACTTGAGCGCGCTCTTGCAAGCTTTATGCTAGACCTTCATGTAGAGGAGCACGGATATGTTGAAATGCTGCCTCCATACATGGTTAATCGTACAAGCATGACAGGGACTGGACAATTGCCTAAGTTTGAGGAGGATGCCTTCCTGATTAACAGTGAAGACTATTTCCTTATTCCGACAGCAGAGGTTCCTGTCACGAACTATCATCGTGATGAGATTTTGAACGGGGAGGAGCTGCCAATTAATTATGCGGCCTACAGTGCCTGCTTCCGTTCTGAGGCTGGTTCTGCCGGACGTGACACACGCGGTCTTATTCGCCAGCACCAGTTCAATAAGGTTGAGCTAGTGAAATTCGTTAAACCGGAAGATTCTTATGATGAACTTGAGAAATTAACTGGCCATGCGGAGAAGGTTCTGCAATTGCTAGGATTGCCATACCGCGTCTTGAAGATGTGTACGGCTGACTTAGGGTTTACAGCAGCGAAGAAATATGATTTAGAGGTATGGATTCCAAGCTATGAAACATATCGTGAGATTTCTTCTTGCAGTAATTTTGAAGCCTTCCAAGCGCGCCGTGCGAATATTCGCTTCCGACGTGAGCCAGGAGCAAAGCCGGAGCATGTTCATACATTAAATGGTTCTGGATTGGCGATTGGCAGAACGATTGCTGCGATTTTGGAGAATTACCAGCAGGAAGATGGATCTGTCCTCATTCCAGAGGCATTGCAGCCATATATGGGCGGCAAAAAGGTTATCACAAAAGAGAATGCGCAATAAGAGAGCAAATAAAAAAGGATACCTCAGGGTATCCTTTTTTGGCGACTAGATTTTGCGCAGCTTCTCTGAGTGCTCCATATGCTCAGATACTTTTTGCAAAATAGAGTGAATGGCATTTGGGTCCTCGTTTAAGTCATAATCGTTGATGTTAAGCCGGAGAATTGGGCAAGCGTTGAAGGAATTGATCCATTTCTCATAGCGCTCATGCATCTCCTGCCAATAGTCGATTGGCGTTTGCTGCTCCATCTCGCGTCCGCGGATGTGAATGCGGCTGATGATGTCATCCAGAGAGCCTTCAAGGTAGATGAGCAAATCCGGATGAGGGAAGTAAGGTGTCATCACCATGGCTTCAAACAGGCTTGTATATGTTTCGTAATCGGTTGGAGACATGGTTCCCTTGTCGTAGTGCATCTTTGCAAAAATGCCCGTGTCTTCATAAATAGAACGGTCTTGAATGAAGCCGCCGCCATATTCAAAGATTCTCTTCTGCTCCTTATAGCGCTCAGCCAGGAAGTAGATTTGGAGATAGAAACTCCAGCGGGAGAAGTCGGCATAAAAGCTATCGAGGTAAGGGTTTGTGTCAACCTTCTCGAAGGATGTTCGGAAGTCAAGCGCCTCCGCAAGCGCCTTGGTTAAAGTGGACTTTCCGACACCGACCGTCCCGGCAATTGTGATAACTGAATTCTTCGGAATGTGGTAGTTATGAAGATGGCTCATGAACAAACTCCTTTTTGCAATTGATTGGATACAGACGTTAGGATGTAATCAAGGTCATTTTTGCGCAGGACAAAGTCAATCTCGTCCCCATTGAAGCGAAGAACTGGGATATCAGGATGAGCTGCTTCGAACTCATTCATGAAGGTGGCATAATCCTCAGAAAGCTGCTTCAAGTATGGGTGGCTGATGTTTTTCTCAAATTCACGGCCGCGCAGCGCAATCCGGTCAAGCAGGGTTTCTAGGCTTGCATCCAGATAGATGACCATATTTGGTCTCGGCATATCCGCCGTTAAGATGGAATAAATGTCTTTATACTTATTGAACTTAGCATCTTTTATCGTTCGCTGTGCAAAAATTAAATTCTTGAATATATGATAATCTGCGACGACTGGCTTGTGTTTCTGGATATACTTTAGTTGGATGTCTTCTAGCTGTTTAAACCGATTGCAGAGGAAGAACATCTCTGTTTGGAAGCTCCACTCTTCGATATCCTCATAAAACTTGCCGAGGAAGGGGTTTTCATCTACGATTTCCTTTAAAAGTTTATAATCGAGATGATTGGCGATAGCCTGGGCAAGGGTAGTTTTCCCAACACCGATGGGCCCTTCGACTGTTATAAATGGAGTATGGTTCAAATTGGAGGCCCTCCTTATAAATAAAAAATAGACTATGATAAAGACCGTCTCTTATTGTACCATATAGAAATATGAATCCGTTATAGATTAATTTACATTCGATATACCTAAGCCATGTGGCAGAATGGTTGTAGATAAGCGAGAAAAATAAGGCAAGGGGAATGAAGAGATGAATCAAGATCAACAGTTTATGCAGTCTGCTATTGAACAAGCCAAGCTTGCCCTTGAGAAAAGAGAGGTGCCAATTGGGGCCGTCATTGTGAAGGATGGAGAAATAATTGCTGCTGCTCATAATCTCCGGGAAACAAACCAGAATGCTACCGCCCACGCAGAGGTGCTGGCAATTAATGAGGCATGCGAAAAACTTGGAACGTGGAGGCTGGAGGGGGCAACCCTTTATGTTACATTGGAGCCATGCCCAATGTGTGCTGGTGCGCTTATCATGTCAAGAGTCGAACGGGTCGTCTTTGGAGCAAAGGATCCAAAGGGCGGATGTGCAGGTACTTTCATGAACTTGCTTGAGGATGAGCGATTTAACCATCAATGTGAGGTGGTCTCAGGTGTATGTGAGGAAACCTGCGGAGCAATGCTGACCGCCTTCTTTAAAGACCTGCGCGAGCGAAAGAAAAGAGCGAAGAAGACGGCGGCTGAAACGGAGTAATGATGGGTCTGCAAGGATAAGGGATTGCTTTTTTTAACGAAAATGGTATACTTATAAATGTGTCATTTACGGCACACCTAATTATTGGTTTCAAATTTGCCGTGCTAGGTGGGGAGGTAGCGGTGCCCTGTACTTGCAATCCGCTCTAGCAAGACTGAACTCCCTCCTTCGGTAGGTACTCTGTAAGGTCTGACCATTGTAAGTGGTGTTGACGTCTGGGTCCTGCGCAATGGGAACTTATGAACCCTGTCAGGTCCGGAAGGAAGCAGCAGTAAGTAAGAACTCTCATGTGCCGCAGGGCAGCCTGGGCCGAGCTAACTGCAATGGTTCCGCTTATGGATACCTATCAACGGAGGGTGCACGGCAGTTAATTTTACATAAAGAATTAAACCATTCTTCCTTGATGAAGAGTGGTTTTTTTGTGTGGATTGCCGTTTGTAAATATGTCCGATTACGATATAATAAAAGGGACTATGTAAGGGGGGCAAAGTAAATTGGGATATCAAGCATTATACCGTGTCTGGCGTCCTCAGGCGTTTGAAGATGTAATAGGACAAGAGCATGTGACGAAAACACTTCAAAATGCCTTGATGCAGCAAAAAATATCCCACGCTTATTTGTTCTCGGGTCCTCGAGGAACTGGTAAAACAAGCGCAGCTAAAATCTTAGCAAAGGCTGTGAACTGTGAACATGCTCCTGTCAGTGAGCCGTGCAATGAATGTGCTGCCTGCAGAGGGATCACAGATGGTTCAATATCCGATTGTTTAGAGATAGATGCTGCCTCTAATAATGGGGTAGAAGAGATCCGGGATATCCGGGATAAAGTCAAATATGCACCATCATCTGTTAAGTATAAAGTTTATATTATCGATGAAGTTCATATGTTATCGACAGGTGCCTTCAATGCCCTGCTCAAAACATTGGAAGAACCGCCGGCCCATGTCATCTTCATCCTAGCGACGACAGAACCGCACAAAATTCCTCTCACCATTATCTCTCGTTGTCAGCGTTTTGATTTCAAGCGTATCACCCCGCAGGATATCGTCGGACGAATGGAACGAATTATGCGGGAAAGCGGTCTTGAATATGAAGAGCAGGCTCTTTCTGTCATTGCGCGAGCGGCAGAGGGAGGAATGAGGGATGCTTTAAGCTTGCTTGATCAGGCGATTTCCTTCGGTTCTGACCGTGTAACAATAGAGGATGCGTTGACGGTTACCGGTGCTGTTTCTCAATCATTCTTAACAAAGATTGTAAAGGCCATCCATGAGAAGGACACAGCGGAAGCGCTTGGCCAGCTGAAGGAATTGCTCGCAATGGGGAAAGACCCTGTTCGCTTTGTCGAAGACATGATTCTATACTACAGGGATATGCTCTTGTTCCAGGCAGCGCCGGAACTTGAGGATTCCATGGAAAGAGTGTATATAGATGGTGAATTTAAGACACTGGCAGAACAAATTGAGCCGGATCGTCTGTATTCATGGATTGACCAGTGGAACCAATCTATCCAAGAAATGAAATGGTCAAGTCATCCGCGCATTTCCTTGGAGGTCCTCCTCGTGAAATTATGCCAATCAGATGCTTCGCCAAGAGTCACTTCAAGTGTCGATGATGCGGTAGTGAAGAAGCTGCTCGAACGGGTCAGCCATTTGGAGGCAGAAATCAATTCCTTGCGTTCCCAAACACCTGGTGAACAAGGGATGGCAGCACCAAAGGATAAACCAAAGAAGGCGGCGGTATCTAACCGGTCATTCAAAGTGCCTGTTGGGCGCGTGAATGAAGTTCTCAAGAGCGCCACCAAGCCAGCCTTGATAAAAATCAAGGGCAGCTGGCCGGAGATGCTTGGGTCACTTAAACGCTCACAAGCTGCCTTGTTAAATGATGCAGAACCAGTTGCTGCCTCTGATCAGGCATTTGTGCTAAAATTCAAGTATGAAATACACTGCCAGATGGCAATGAATAACCAGGAATTCATTTCTGGCCTAAAATCGACTTTTCTCCAAATTACGGGCAATAACTATGACATTGTAGGAGTGCCAGAGGATGCCTGGAAGAAAATTCGCGAAGAATATGTCTCCAGCCAAAAGGCAGATAATGATGAAGAAAAGAGCGGCCAGGAACCTGCAGAAGAAGATCCGCTGATTGTCAAAGCAAGGGAATTGTTTGGCGATGAGCTAGTGGAAATAAAAGAATAAATGGAGGGCTAAACATATGCGTGGAATGGGCAATATGCAAAATATGATGAAGCAAATGCAGAAGATGCAAAAGAAAATGGCTGAAGCACAGGAAGAGCTTGGCCAAAAGAAAATTGAAGGAACAGCTGGCGGCGGCATGGTAACAGTCATCGTTACAGGCCATAAGGAAATTGTTGAAGTAAATATTAAAGAAGAAGTGGTAGACCCGGACGATATTGAGATGCTTCAAGACTTGGTTCTTGCTGCCACAAATGACGCTCTGCGGAAGGCAGACGAGCTTACAAGCAGCACAATGGGTCAATTTACAAAAGGATTGAATCTACCACCGGGCTTCATGTAAGGAGTAAGTAAATGCACTATCCTGAACCAATATCAAAGTTGATAGACAGTTTCATGAAACTGCCAGGGATTGGCCCGAAAACAGCTGCCAGACTGGCATTTTTCGTATTAGGTATGAAGGAAGACACAGTTCTTGATTTCGCGAAGGCACTTGTAAACGCCAAACGCAACCTGACTTATTGCTCTGTTTGCGGACATATTACTGATCAAGATCCATGTTATATATGTGAAGATAAACACCGCGACAGATCCATCATTTGTGTGGTGCAGGAGCCGAAAGATGTTATTGCCATGGAGAAAATGAGAGAGTTTAGCGGCTTGTATCATGTCCTTCATGGGAGTATCTCCCCAATGGACGGCATTGGCCCGGAAGATATTAATATTCCTGCCCTTTTGACAAGGCTGCAGGATGAAACGGTTCAGGAAGTCATTCTGGCAACTAACCCTAATATCGAAGGAGAAGCCACCGCTATGTATATCTCTAGATTGCTGAAGCCGACCGGGATAAAAATCACACGTATTGCCCATGGCTTGCCAGTAGGCGGCGATTTGGAATATGCGGATGAAGTCACTTTATCCAAAGCGATTGAAGGCAGAAGAGAGCTTTAGCGTATAGCTTGGAGGGGACAGCGTGTTATTTCGAAGAAAAGGCAAGCTTCGCAAAGAGTTTGACCAAAAGCTTATCCATGATATCGAGACAATGAAAACGAATTGGTATAACCATAAGGGTTTGATTGAGAAAAGCTTTGATCCATCTTTTGATACAATATGCCAAGCGAAGTTAAGTGAGTTAAAGTATTACTATCTATTTAAAGAAGCAAAGAAACGAAAGGTATCTTTGCATTAATATTTCACCCCAGACTGTTCTAAACAGATGGCTTGTCTCATAAAGTGAACTAAGCATTTAGGAGGGATGGCCATGGAACAAGGGGTGTTCATAGCTGTAGCCATAGGTCTTATTCTGCTTTTGCTGATTGCAGGAGTGCCGCGCAATCCCTTAAAACAAACGGGCAAGCTGATTGCCAAGCTAGTGATTGGCGCTGTCGCGTTATTCTTGATTAATGCAGTGGGAGGAAGCTATGGGATCCATATCCCAATTAATATTCCCACTACACTCATATCAGGAATCCTTGGGATACCGGGAGTGGCTGCTTTAGTCGTTGTCCAAAAGTGGATTATAGGCTGATGAAGTTAGGTTGTAAAAAACAACCTAACTTTTTTTATGAAAACTATTGCACTATAAATAGAAGGATGATATATTAATAAACGTCGCCGCTGCTAGTAAGGCAGACGACAAAAAAAGAAATAAAAGTTGTTGACAAAGCAAAGTGAACTTGGTATGATAATAAAGTCGCTGAAAAACGACAACAACACAGATTGTTCTTTGAAAACTAAACAAAACGAAACGCTAAGCAAGTCTTAAACAAGAGAGTTTA
>CAJGCH010000067.1 GCA_904501845.1 uncultured Bacillaceae bacterium
ATATAAAAGGGTCGACAAAAAGAACACCGAAAGGCTTGCGACGAGCAGTTTTTTCGGACCAATCAGCGCGATTCTTTTACCGGCGAACGGCCGAACCAGTACGGCTCCTATGACAAATATGCTTGAAGCAAGACCAGCGATACTGATGCTAGTATGGAATTTGTCTATCGTGTAGACGGTTAGCGTAACCATTAGGCTGTAAAAGCAAAGAAAAATAAAAAGGTTAGTGAAGGCAATCAGCAGAAAGTCCTTCGTCCAAAGCTTTTGTTTAATCATGTTGGGTCCACATCCTCTTGTTGCAGCTGTTTTTGCATTTTTTGTATGACGTTCAAGGCGGTTTTCAGTTCATCCTCTGTCACCCCGGCTAGTACCTTTTTTTCATAGTACATGACTGCCTCTTTGCAAAGGGCGTACATTTCTTCACCTGATTTTGTCAAGTCAATCCGCTTTACCCGTTTATCTGTGCTATCTATCTGGGCAATTAATTTTCTTTCCTCAAGCCGGCTTACTGTACGTGTGACAGTTGGCTTTTCTACGTTCAAATAATGGACGATTTCACTTAGAGTTGCCGGACCATTTCTTTTTAAGAAATGAATGATGGCCCATTGCGAATGGAAGATGCCGTGAGCTGCGAGATGTTCATTTAAGTTTTTTGTAAATGACCGTGATACCTGTAAATACTGATGGAAGAAATATTGAGAGTCTGTCATACGTTTACCGCCTTTTTTTAATTACCTAGGTAACTATACGCTTCAAATGTATAAAAATCTAGTAGATTGCTTGGAAGCATCATGGCAGGCAAAAAAAGAAGAGTGGATGTTAGTATCCTTGTTTTTGGGTATATAAAGATATATTTATTCCATGTTAAACATTTCGAACAGGATAAGGGGCAGGTATATGAAAGAACTATTCATTATGTTGAAAAAAGGAAATACAAGCGCGTTTATGGCTGCCATTGTGAATTTCATCATTTCGGTCATTAAAGGGGTGGCCTATATCTTTACCGGGAATGTGGCGTTGTTTGCCGAAACGCTTCATAGCCTAGGGGATTCCGCTAATCAATTTTTCGTTTTCATCGGCTCTGCGCTCTCGAAGAAGGCGCCGACAGGAAGATTTCCGAATGGATTTGGCCGGCTGGTCAATCTCGTGTTGCTTGGCGCTGTTCTCATTGTTGGAATCATGTCCTATGAAACGATTAAAGAAGGGTACCTTCATATTATCAATCCGACAGAATCCAGTTATTTTCTTGTCAGCTTAGGTGTTTTATTCATCAGTGTTATACTAGAGACCATCGTCCTTTTAAAGGCAATGCGTGAGATCATGCATGAGACTGGTGAAGGATATACAGGAATCTCGTATGTTTATAAAAGCTTCGGTAAGTTCAAGGAGGCCAAACCGGCTACAAGACTTGTCTTTCTCGAGGATTTGGTCGCAACAATCGGAGGGCTGCTAGCCATGATTGCCATTATCATTTCACACTATACACCGGTTCATGCTGCAGAGGGATTGGCCTCTATCATGATTGGTATCCTCATGCTGATCGTTGTTGGGAAGGTATTTCTTGATAATGCCGCCGGTGCGCTTGGTGAGGCAGATGAAGTGATGGAGCAATACATCGGAGATAAGGTCATTAATGAGCAGGGAATCAAGGATGTACAGGATGTCGTTGTCATTAAAGAGGGCGAGGATTTCCATGTTGAGGTCAGTGTTGAGATTGATCCCAACCTGACAGTAGCGGAAATGGACGACATCAAGGACCGCTTGAAGACTAAGATCCTTCAGGAAAAAGGTGTGGTCGATGTATTAGTCGATTTTGATGAGGATGACGGTGTACGCAGCTGGAGGAAATCGGCTGAACCGCTTGAAGAAATTTATGAAGAATAGGAGGCACCAGGCATATGAAGGATTCTTCTTTTGCCTGGTGTACGTATTAGGGGAGGCTGACTAATTGGAGAAGAAGAGAAAGGCTCTCATCATAGGGGCAACAGGATTGGTCGGAAATGAACTTTTACATAGATTGCTTGACTCAGAAGTTTATGTTGAGGTGACTGCACTCGTCCGCCGTCCGACAGGACTATCGAACATGAAGCTCAATGAGCGGATCATTGATTTTGACGAGATGGAGAAGGCTGTGGATGAATTTAAGGTGGACGATGTATTCTGCTGTCTCGGGACGACAATCAAGAAAGCTGGGTCAAAAGAGGCTTTCCGGAAGGTCGATTATGACTATCCTCTAAAAGCGGCCGAGTTGGCGAAAACTTCTGGAGCCAGCCAGTATTTGCTCGTTTCGGCTATAGGGGCAGACCCGACCGCAAAGGTTTTCTACTCGCGGGTAAAGGGGGAGCTTGAGAGTGCTTTGATCGCCCTTCAATTTGATTCCTTGCATCTGATGCACCCTTCCCTGCTGCTCGGGAATAGGGATGAATTCCGTACGGCTGAAGCATTGAGCGGAATTTTGAGTCCTGTCTTTTCACCGCTGTTAAGAGGCAGGATGGCTAGATTCAAGCCAATCAAGGCAGAGGATGTTGCTTGTGCCATGCTTCAAATTGCCCTAGATGGCGAGAAGGGCACGAATATTTATGAATGGCCGGAGCTGCATGAAGCTGCAGCGAGAAGGGCATAAGAAAGGCACGGCTGCGTACCTGCAGCCGTGCCTTCTTTCTTTCTATAATTCTGGCATATCCAATCGGTAGAGATTTCGATAAGCCTCTTCTGTCTCCATTAGCTCATTGTGAGAGCCATCCATCTTGATGGTCCCATCTTCAAGGAAAATAATGCGGTCCATGGTCTCGGCGCCAGCCAGGTGGTGGGTAATCCAGATGACTGTTTTTGATTGCAGTGTCTCAAAAATGGTCTTCAACAGCTGTTTTTCTGTCAGTGCATCGAGCCCCACCGTTGGCTCATCAAGAATTGCTATCGGTGCATTTTGCAGCAGGATGCGTGCAAGGGCGATTCTTTGTCTTTCCCCGCCAGAGAAGCGGCTGCCGAGCTCATGCATTCTTGTCTCATACCCTTCAGGGAGAGAGGTGATATAGTCATGCATCTGGACTTGTTTGGCGGCTATAATAACCTCTTCATCTGTCGCACCAGGGTTTCCAAGACGGATATTGTTCATGACGGTAGTATCAAATAGATGCGGCTTTTGCTGCAAAACAGCCACAAGGCTAGAGAGTTCTCCAAGCTGTTTGACATCTTTTCCGCCAATGGATATACCTCCTTTTTGCGGCTCGTAAGCGGCAAGGATTAACTTGGCCATGGTGCTTTTGCCTGAGCCGCTTTTACCAAGGAGAGCAATCTTTTCTCCGCGCTTAATGGAGAGGGATAGGCCTTTAAGAACCGTCGCTACCTCCTCACTATAGGAGAAGGTAACTTGATCGAACCGGATGGGCAAGGACGTTTCTTCCTTCAACTCTCGCATTTCTTCCTGCCTGGTTTTCGGGTCTTCGATTTGCTCCTGTAAATCATTCATTCTATCCAAAGAACTCTGATAGCTTGGTATTTGGCTAACTGCATCGGAAAGAGGTGCAAATGCATCAATAAGCGGAAAGACGACAAGGACGAAAGCGGCAATCCAGCTTGGCTCAAATGTTCCAGCCTCCACGCTTGCCGCAATCCAGCAGGTCATAGCAATGATGCAGGTAAGGATGATGACATGAAAACCCAGATTCCGATACCGCTGGAACCGGCCAATCTGGCTTTCAATCTCGTCTACATTCTTTTCATCATTTTCGTAGCGGCGAACGAAGTCTTCCTGCCTGCCGCTGATCATCCAATCGCCTGCTCCCATTACGGCATCCGTAAGCGTTTGATAAAGACCGTTTCGAGCATCCTTCATTTTCGCCTGACGGGCTTGAGTGGCCAGCAGGGAGATGAGGGGAAACAGGATGACCAGGACAAAGAGCAAGAGAAGCATCAATAAAGCAAACGGAATGGAGAAAAGCCCAAGTCCTATTATAATCATCACATAAAGCAAGAGACTGATGACGGAAGGGAAAATCGTCTTGATATATACATCCTGTAAATGTTCAATATCATCAGCCAGCACTCCCAATAAATCGCCTGTTTTAAAGCGGGATTTGAAATCTAGCGCATTAGGCTCCAGGGCTTTATACAGGCGGACACGCATCCGTGAGAGAATCTTAAGGACCATGCTGTGACCGCTCAGGCGCTCTGCATAGCGGAAGGCAGGACGAGACACCCCAAATAGCCGGACGAGTACGATTGGCACATAAATCATAAGAATATTCTCCGGCAGGGTGGCTGATTCAGAAATCAAATACCCGGATGTGAACATGAGAGCTCCAGCGCTGAAGAATGTTCCGACACCAAGGATAAGCACAAGGGCGAGTAGCCATTTGTTCTCGCTCAAAAAGGGGCGAATCCATGAATCTTTGATAATCGTTATAGGGGATAATATTTTCTTCATTTCATCGCCTCCATCTTGCCGCTTTGAATCTGTACTAATTGGTGATAGTAGCCTTTTAGCCTCAGTAAGTCCTCATGTGTGCCCATTTCAGCAATCTTGCCTTGGTTCAGTACGATAATCTGGTCCATATCCTTCATCCAATGGAGCCGATGGGTGGCGAAGAATACGAGATGGTTATCCAATAAGGGCAGCATATTTTTCTTTAATTCATATTCTGTTTCGATATCCAAATGTGCAGTCGGTTCATCGAAAAGGAGAATTTTACGTCGGTCATCAAGGAATGCCCTGGCTAAAGCAATCCTTTGTTCCTGGCCGCCGCTAAGCATCCGGCCTCCCTCACCAATCTTTTCCTCCAACCCATTTGGAAGGGAATCAATGATTTGTCTGAGCCCAGCTTGGTCGATGGCTGCCTGAAGGGCTTCTTCACTCGCTTGCGGCGTGTAAAACAGAATATTGTTTCGCACGGTATCATTGAACAGGTACGGGTGCTGCGGAATATAAAGAATCTGTTCCTGCCATGACGGATCATGGAAACCGGCGAGAGCTTCTCCGTTAACTTCTGCATAACAGCTGCTGGGAGCAAGAAAGCCGCCAAGCACATCAATCAAGGTCGATTTGCCTGCACCGCTTGCCCCGATGATGCCAATCTTTCCGTAGCCTTTCCAAGAGAAGTGCACATCTTGGAGGGAAGCATGATTAGCTTCTTCATGGATAACGGTTAGGTTATTGAATGTAAGACGGTCTTCAGCTGACCAAGCAGGAAGTGCTTTTTGTCTGCCTGCTTGGACTGGCTTTTGAATCGCCAATATTTGTCCAATGGCTCCCATGCTGTTTTTTCCGTCTAAGGTGGCGTGATAATCGGTCCCGAATTCCCTGATCGGCAGGAAATATTCCGGAGCAAGAATCAGTATCGTTAACGCTGGTCCGAGCAGAATGGCACCTTCCATCAGGTTTAAGCCAAGGAACAAGGCAACGATTGCGATGGATAGCGATGTGAAGAAATCGAGCGCGAATGTTGATAAAAAGGCGACACGCAAGGTGCTCATCGTCGCTTTCCGATACCGCTCGCTGACTGTCCTGATATTCTTGTCATAATCCTTGCTTAGACCTAGCAGCTTTAATGTTTCTAGCCCTCTTAATGAATCAACGAAATGGTTGGAGAGGACTTGATAGGATTCATACTGCTTGTCAGCCTTTCTTTTCGCGGCAATCCCTAGCATGGCCATGAAGAAGATGAGGATGGGCAGGACGAGAATGACGATTCCTGCGGAAAAAGGATTTAATGTGAACATATGGATGACAATCATAAGGGGTATTAACAGCATGTTCATCATTTTCGGGAGAAATAGCTTCAAATAGGTCTCTACTTGAGTTACCCCTTCAAGCGCCATTGTTACCAAGCTTCCGGTTCCTTCCTTCTGTGTGAATTTAGGACCGAGGCTGAAGATTTTCTCAAGTAATTCACGGCGAATGGCGGTACCTGATTCAGATGCGAAACGATCCATCCATTTATCCCGGAAAAAGACCAAGATCTGTCTCGTTAAATAAGCAACTGCGAATAAAAGGAAAGGAAGGAACTGATTGCTCAGTTTCTCCCCGTTGAATAAGTTTGTGATAACATGTGAAAGCAGAACCGCCTGCATAATGATGGCCGCTCCCTGGAGAAGGGAGAGGACCAATAGATAGGCGAGTGTGCCTTTAATGCCTTTTAAGTTTAAGATTTCTTTCGTAATCATTCATGTCCCACCGGTTCTGAATCAGAAACCCGCTTTCTGAATACATAGTAGCTCCAAATTTGATAGCCAAGCACGAATGGCAGCAGTGTAAGGGAAACAATCGTCATCACCTTTAGTGTATAAGGGCTGCTGGATGCATTCATGATGGTCAAGTTGAAGTCAGAACTAATTGAGCTGATCATAACGCGCGGGAACAGCCCGACAAACAGTGTAGAGACCGTAAAGAGAATGGTGCCTGTTGTCATGGTAAAGGCCCAGCCTTCCATTCTTTTTCCTGTGAAGAAGTAGGCTAAAGCTGTTGTGAGAACAGCAGCGAACAGCAATAATGGTGTTGCGACAGGACGAGCCTCGAATAGGTCTGTACTCAAGTAAGTCAATACGGCAAAGGCAATCAAACCAACTAAGAGCAGGATATACATCTTTGTCAGCATTTCCTGCGCACGCTCACGGATTGGCCCTTCTGTACGAAGGCCGATATAGGTAAGTCCATGCACAAAGCAAATCACAACCATGGCGATCCCGCCAACAACAGAATAAAGATTAAAGTAATCCGTGAACCCGGCATACATATTCGCTGAAGCATCGATAGGCATACCGCGCACCAAGCTCGTGAACAAGACTCCAAGCACGAAAGCAGGAACAATGCTGCCAATAAAAATCATCCAGTCCCATAAATTCGTCCAGTTCGTGTGGACCTTGTGACGAAATTCAAACGCTACACCCCGGACAATCAAGGCGAGGAGGAACAGCACAAATGGCAGGTAATAACCGCTGAACATGGTTGCATACCATTCAGGAAACGCTGCGAAAATTGCCCCGCCGGCTGTGATGAGCCAAACTTCATTGGCATCCCAGAAAGGACCGATTGTCGTCACAAGCTGGTCACGCTCTTTTTGGTCGCGTGCCAGGAAGCGGGTGGACATGCCGACACCAAAGTCAAACCCTTCAAGGATGAAGAAACCGATAAACAAAATTGCCACAAGTAGGAACCATAACTCATTTAAGCTCATTGTCCAAAGGCCTCCTTATTAAATAAGTCCACATCCGGTTTTTCAGGTGTATCCTTTTGCGGTCCTTTTTTGACCTGCTTCACGATTAAAGTAATCAAGACAACAGCCAGGATCGTATAAGCGCCAAGGAAGGCGATGATGGAAATCCATAGGTCAGCTGCTGTGACATTTGGTGAAACAGATTGGGCCGTCGTGAATAATCCCATTACCGTCCATGGCTGGCGCCCGATTTCTGTCATGATCCAGCCGGCTGTATTGGCAATGAACGGCAAGCTGATAGCACCAAGCATGATCTTCAAATACCATGTATTTTCCATTATGGTTTTTCTCTTAAGCAAGAACAATCCAATCATGGATAGCAGAATCATAATGCCGCCGCCAAATGTCATGATACGGAAGCTCCAATAGACAGGCTCCACAGGAGGGATATAATCCCCTTCACCATATAATTCGGTGTACTGTTCTTGAAGAGTATTCATTCCTTCAACAGATCCATTAAAGCTGTTGTAAGAGAGAAGACTCAATAAATAAGGAATCTCAACGGACCAATTATTTGTCTTGTTTTCTTCATCAATATCAGCTATCAAAGACCAGCTGGCCGGGTCTTCCGAATCTTCCCATAATCCCTCGCTTGCCGCTATTTTCATAGGCTGGGAGGAGACCAAATGCTGTGCTTGCCAGTGACCGGTAAAGGCGATGCCAAGACCGGCAACCATGCCTAGTACCGTTGCGATTGTAAAGGAACGTTTGAATAAATCTACGTCTTTTTTCTTCATTAGCTTGTATGCGCTGATTCCGCCTACAACAAATGCGCCAGTTGCGAATGCCCCGAATATTGTATGAGGGAATTCAACGAGCAATTGCGGATTTGTTAAGAACGCCCAAATATCGACTAAAGTGGCTTTACCGTTTACTACCTCGATTCCGACAGGCTCCTGCATAAACGAGTTCGCTGCCAAAATCCATAAGGCAGATAGCATTGTACCGATGGATACGAGCCAGATAGACATTAGATGAACCCATTTAGGAAGACGATTTCGGCCGAACATCCAAACCCCGATAAAGGTTGACTCCATAAAGAAGGCCAAAAGGGCTTCAATTGCGAGCGGGACACCGAATACATCTCCTACGAATCTCGAATATTCAGACCAATTCATTCCAAACTGGAATTCCTGTATAATCCCCGTTACGACACCGACCGCAAATGAAATGAGGAAGATATTTCCCCAGAACTTGGCCATATCGAGGTAAATTTCTTTCTTCTTGAAGAAATACAATGTTTCCATAATGGCAACCAAGAAGACGAGACCGATGGAAAGCGGCACAAAGAAGAAGTGATAGATCGTCGTTGCAGCATACTGGAAACGAGCTAAATCAAGAATTTCCATAAAATCATTCACACCTTTCAAAATAATGTAATAAATGTTCGAAGATTCACAATATATCCAAAAAACAGTACCCATTAATAAGGAAAAAAGGAAGATAGCAAATTATATGGTCGTTTTTATGTATATTGTGGAAAAACAATATCCAAGAATTATTATATTAAGAAATATATTAACCCTGGTATCTACTTGTATTTTAGTCTGATTGTTTATAAATTACTAGAGAAGGATATTAAGAAATAATGGTAAAATTGTGACAGGCTACAAAATTGTCACAAATGATATAAATGTGTATAAAAGTTGTATAAAGTGAATATTTATCAAAATTTTGTCCGCCTATAGTCATGTCAAGGCAGAGTGTAGGAGGTCTATTTTCTTAGGAGATAAGAGAAGCGGAAAACCGCAAGATCTGAAGGGGTTTGCAGGAATGGTTTTAAGTCATCATTATGCTAGGACAGTATAATCTATAATGCATAAAAAAAGAAGGCGAAGGTGATGACCTTCGCCTGTTGAGTATCTTATTGTTATATTTGAACTAATGTATAGCCGTTCTTCTTGCAAGCATATCGTATCGCCTGACGGAAGGTGGCAAATGTTTCTGTAGGGATGGATGAGCCTTGCGCAATAATCTGTTTGACAAAATTGGCTGTAAGTCCGGAATAAATGACATTGGTTCCAATTAAGTCAAGGGAGCGGCATATGGTTTCAAGGTCCATGGCTATGCTGTTATCACTCAAATTCGTCATGCCGGTAAAGTCCATGATCAGATAGTCGGCCTGTCTTTTTGCGCTCTCGAACAAGGCGATTTCCATAATCTTATCTAAGCGTTCTCTCGTCAATGTTCCGGTGATGGGCATTAGGATGACGTTATCGAGAATCGTCTGGATGACAGGTGCGTATAATTCCTCTAAAAGGGCATACCCCTTGAGAAGTTTTTCCTCATAATCGGTGATATCCTTCCAGGTAACGATGTAGATTGTTTTTTCTGGGTGAGTCTGCCACTTGTTAACGGTTATCTCGGCAATCAATTTTTGATAGAGAACGCTTTTCACGTCAAATGGAAAAAGCCCAGTTTTAAAAGCCTCCTTGAAGCCATTCCCTTCAGCAGGATAGAACTCGAATAGGCTTTTGCCTATATAATCATTCTTGCTGACAAGACCGGTATATGGCCTCAATCTATTAATGAGCCGGTTTGAATAATCATTAAGCATAATGATTTGTAGATTTTCGTCACAAACAAACAGGTTTTCTCCAATGGCATTTAACAGAGATATATCGGTTTGATTTAATATGGGGTCCATTACGTTCTCCTCGTCTTTGTCTCGCATTACGACCTCATTATTATAAGTTATTTGTTAAAAATTTCAAATAATATGGATTGATGTGCCTTCAAAAGAACGACACTGTTTTTGACTAGGGAGAAAGGCATATGTCAAAATTAAAAAGGATATTCAATGACTTGGAAAAGATGTATACTGAAAATTATGAAAAGATTAGGGGGATATGGCATGAGCTATTCATTAAAATGGGACCTTGAAGGGATATTTTCAGGCGGTTCCCAATCGGCTGAGCTTGCAGCAAAACTGGAGAGAATTAACGAATCGTTAGTGGCATACAAAGAAGAAGTAAAGAATTTCAGCCCAATAAAGGATAAGCGTGAGATGGGACAGCTTGTCAGCATTCTCGAGAAGACAGAGGAAATTGAAAAGGCTGTTTCACAGGTAGTCGCTTTCTTGGAGTGTCTCACCGCACAAGATGTGCATGATACGAAAGCGGATCAATTGAACGGCGAAGCGTACTCGTTGATCAGCGAATTCCAAACAGCTTTCACCGGTTTTACGATTAAATTAGTACAGATTGATGAAGCGTTATGGAGAGAACTGCTGGAAGACCCGGCTTTATCTGAGATTGCTTTCTACTTAAATGAAAAGCGCGAGCATGGGAAGGAGCAATTGTCCGAAGCGGAAGAAGCGCTCATCAATGCCTTGAAGGTTGATGGTTACATAGGATGGAGCACGCATTATGACTCCCTCGTCAAAATGATTGAAATTCCATACAAGGATAAAGATGGGGGCGAGGTTCACCTGTCTGCCGGGCAGGCGTTCAATAAAATGATGGATGACCCTGACCCGAACGTTCGCGCTGACCTCTTCGAAAAATGGGAAAAGGCTTGGCATGAGAAGGCGCCATTATTTGCTGATACATTAAATCATTTAGGCGGCTTCCGCTTGGCGGATTACAAAGCCCATGGCGTCACAGATTTCATGAAGGAACCGCTTCAATATAACCGCATGAAGAAGGAAACCCTTGATGTTATGTGGGACGTGATTGCGAAGAACAAGCAGCCATTCGTTGACTTCCTCAACAGGAAGGCGAAGATTTTTGGCAAAGAGAAACTTAGCTGGGTAGATGTCGACGCACCAATCGTGACGACCGAGCCGAAGCATTATTCCTACGATGAAGGGGCGAAGTTCATCATTGATAATTTCTCCAAGTTCGGGTATGAGCTTCCGAAATTTGCTGAGCAGGCATTTGAAAACGCATGGATTGAAGCGGAGGACCGTCCGGGAAAACGTCCTGGCGGCTTTTGCACAAGCTTCCCGGAAACGAATGAATCACGGATTTTCATGACGTATGCGGGTTCTCCGAGCGGGGTCGCAACCCTCGCGCATGAGCTCGGCCATGCCTTCCATAGCCATGTGTTAAACGGCAAGCCTTTCTTTAACACGGAGTATGCGATGAATGTCGCAGAGACAGCTTCGACCTTCGCTGAACAAATTTGTTCTGATGCGAGTGTACGTGCGGCTGGGTCAGATGCAGAGAAAATCACCCTGCTTGATACGAAGATACAAAATGCAATCGCGATGTTCATGAACATTCATGCCCGCTTTATTTTTGAAACGAACTTCTATAAGGAGCGCCAAAAAGGGCTCGTCTCTGCCGAACGCCTTGATGAGCTTATGGAAGCGGCACAAAAGGAATCGTATCAAAACTCCTTAAGCGAATACCACCCGAGCTTCTGGGCCAGCAAATTGCATTTCTATATTGCGGAAGTACCATTCTATAACTTCCCGTATACGTTCGGTTATTTGTTCAGCCTAGGGATCTACCATCTGTCACTGAAGGAAGGAAAAGCGTTTGAGGAAAAATATATCGCCTTATTGCAAGATACCGCAGCAATGACAACGGAAGAATTGGCGCTGAAGCATCTTGGCGTGGACTTAACGAAGCCGGACTTCTGGCAGGCAGGGGTCGACCTCGCTATTGCTGATGTAGAGGAATTCCTTGAGTTAACGAAATAATACATTGGAAGCATGAAAGGGGCATGACTGTTTAGGGCAGTGATGCCTCTTTCGCATAAAAATAAAGAAGCGGAATGGGAAAGAGGGAAGATGAGTGGAAATAAGGCCATCACGGTATGAGGACTATGAACAATTAGTGGAACTGGAAAACCTGATTTGGAATGAGGAGAATACGCCCATGGTGATGGTGTGGGAATC
>CAJGCH010000068.1 GCA_904501845.1 uncultured Bacillaceae bacterium
GGTCAAACAAATCATCAGCGGCTCTGTCGGCTTCGATGACTACGAATGGGGCGTTACCCTATTCGCTGACGATGTTCTTCAATTCAAGAAACTCGTCTACGAAATGCGCTTCGATGAAGTCAGCGCCCGCTACGGCGAATTCGGCTCCTTCTTTGTCGGCAACCTGCTTGATGAAGAAAAAGTTGGCCGATTTTTGAATGTTTAATATTGCATGATGGGACACCCGCTCGTTTGTGAGCGGGTGTTTTTTTGGATGGTGGTGGAGCGGGGGACGGAAGGGGGCATGCTTCATACCCTTTGCATGGGTGAAGGGTGGACTTTCTCTGACGATTCCCACCTTTTGGCCACCCTTTTCCCATCCTTCATACCCCTTGCATGGGTGAAAGATGGGCATTGCCTGGCTTTTCCCACGCTTTGACCACCTTTTGCCCACCCTTCATACCCCTTGCATGGGCGAAAGGTGGGCATTGCCTGGCTTCTCCCACGCTTCGTCCACCCTTTTCCCACCCTTCATACCACTTGCATGGGCGAAAGGTGGGCATTGCCTGGCCGCCATATCATTACATACTCCTTCACCGGACAAAGGAGAGAGCTTTCTTAGCTTTCCCCCAGTAAAAATCACTCATTCCCCATCTGACATCCAAGCTCCTTCACTTTTTTATCATAAGCAGGTCTTCTCCTGCATAATTTTCTTTAGTGAGCATGCCTTTTTTTCTTAAAGACAATGACTTCATTATATTTAATTCATCAGAAAAGAGGTGCTTCGAGTCTTGGCTGTTATCCAATATTCAGAGGAGGATGTTAAGTTACTTGCCCGTTTGATGAGGGCTGAGGCAGAGGGTGAGGGCGATCTTGGGATGTTGATGGTTGGGAATGTAGGGGTGAACAGGGTCCGGGGAGAGTGCTTGGATTTTGTCAATATCCGCACCATTCCGCAGATGGTTTTTCAAAATCCCGGGGGCTTTGAGGCGACTCAAAAGGGCTATTTTTATCAACGGGCCAGGGAAAGTGACATACGCTTGGCGAGAAGGGTGATTAATGGAGAACGGTTCTATCCCGCTTCGAATGCGCTTTGGTTTTTCAGGCCAGAAGGCGATTGCCCGTCTCAGTGGTATGGACAGTATAATTCCGGCCGCTATAAATCTCATTGTTTCTTTGCTCCTACCCAGTCCGAATGCCCGACTGTATTTGATTAATGAATTCGACAAAGGGGGATTTATTTATGCAACAACCCGGTTCACCATCCTATGGAGGAGGTCCTTTTAACGGAGGATATCAAGTTCCTTACAATCCTTATATGGCACAAAACGGGGTGCCGAGGCAGCAGCAACAGCCTCAGCCTCAGCCCCCGCCTAATATGTATCCCCAGCAGGGACAGGGACAGATGGCTCCAGCTGGTTCCCCGTTTCAGACATCGCCGACATCGAATGGCAATGGAGGCGGCGGCGGAGGGCCTAGTTCTGCTCCAGAGCAATCGTATATCGAGAACATTCTGCGTCTGAACAAAGGGAAGCTGGCTTCTGTGTTTATGACGTTTGAAGGTGCCAAGGAGAATAACACGAAGCTGTTCAAGGGCATTATTGAGGCAGCCGGACGTGACCATTTGATTTTGAGCGATCCTCAAACAGGGATGCGTTATTTACTGCCGCTGATTTATTTGGATTATGTATCCTTTGAGGAAGAGATTGAATATGCGCCTCAGTTCGGAGGGCTTCCGAGATAAGATTCGGAGGGCTCCGAAACAGGAGAAAGGCTCCTTTCTACGGAAAGGAGCCCTTTTATGTTTTTAGCTATATTTGTATACAGCAACAATCATCAGAATCCAGGATGCGATAAATGCAACGCCGCCGATTGGCGTGATCATTCCGAGCTTCGAGATACCGGTCACACTCAGAATATAGAGGCTTCCTGAGAACACGATGATACCGGCAAGCATGACCCATCCGGACCAGCTCAATAAATGGTGAGACGATAGATGATTCCATAATAGGCCGATGACAAATAAGCCTCCGGCATGAAACATGTGGTACTGGACACCAGTCTGCCATGTTTCTAAGTACTTATCTGCTACTTTCCCCTCTAGGCCGTGGGCGCCAAATGCTCCTAATGCCACAGCCAGCGCCGCGTTAATTGCAGCGATGATGATGAATGTCTTCATCTGCTTTTCTCCCCTTTTTGAATAGACTAGAAGTCAAATAATGAATCTCCATTCGCATCATCCATTCGAACAGGCTGTTCGCTTGGAAGTGTGATGTTTTTTTGCTGTGTGATTGGCTGCTGTACGGTTGGAGAATAGCTCTGTTGTACGGGAGCACCGAGCTTCACCTCGGCAGAAAGGATGAGCTCCATTAAGCTTTTAGCCGCAATGACGTAACCTTTCTGCTCTTCCCCGCTTGTCTGCTTCGCCTTCCGAATGAGTTCCTCTGCTTTCGAAAGAACAGCTGCTGATGTAATTTCCATGCACTCACCCCGCTTTAATTTCATCATACCATAGGAGAGCCGAGCGGCGCATTGGGAAGGGACCAATCTATTTCGCTGCGGCCGGCACTCCTCAGAAGCTCATTCGTCTTTGAAAAGGGCTTGCTCCCAAAGAATCCGCGCCGGGCTGATAATGGGCTTGGATGAGCTGAGGTCAATACATAATGTTTGGTTGTATCAATGAGCGGCAGCTTCGATTGCGCAGGTCTTCCCCAAAGAAGGAAAACGACTGGTTCATCCTTTTCGTTTAAGGACTGGATAACCGTATCCGTGAAGGTCTCCCACCCCATTCCTTTATGGGAATGGGCCTCTCCATCCCGGACAGTGAGCACTGTGTTTAGGAGGAGGACTCCTTTATCTGCCCAGCTTTTCAGGTAGCCGCCTGGCGGGATCGGGAGCCCAAGGTCGTCCTGCAGCTCTTTGAAAATATTCCGAAGCGATGGCGGCGCCTTCACTCCTGGCTGAACGGAAAAACTGAGCCCATGCGCCTGGTTCGGCCCATGGTACGGGTCTTGGCCCAGAAGGACGACCTTAACATCCTCATAGCTTGTATAATGAAGGGCGTTAAAGATATCCTCCTTCGCCGGGTAGATTGTTTTCGTCTCATACTCTTCTTTTAAGAATTGGCGTAATTTACGGTAATAGGGCTTCTCGAATTCACTCCCTAAAACAGTCTGCCAACCATTTTGAAAAATGGGTTTATTCATTTTCATCATCTCCCCTGCTATCTTACTAAATGTGTTGATTCAGATTCCACTCTTGATGTTTACCCATTTGCGCCCAGGGATATATACATAATGTGGCAAGAATATTAACAGAAACTTGAAACTGAAGGAGGATGATTCAATGTATTCCGTACATGTTGTAGAGAATTCCGTACAAGCAAAGGCTAAAATAGAGCAATTAGTATCCGAAGGTTTTTCAAAAGATCATGTTTATGTATTTGCGCACGATAAAGATTTTTCGAAGGACTTAACAGATGCAACCGATTCTGGTTCCGTCGGGCTTAAGGAAACTGGCCTTTTCGAAACGGTCGGAAACCTGTTCAAATCCCGCGGTGATGAATTGCGCAGCAAATTCAGGTCACTCGGACTTTCCGAAATGGAAGCCGATCAGTATGAGGAAGAGCTGGACAACCATAAGGTTGTTGTCGTGGCTTCCAATCAAGCCGATGACACAGATAACACAAAAGTTATGTAATGTGCGCAGAGGATGAACATTTTCTATATAAAAGAGCTCCAGGCTATGGTCTGGAGCTCTTTCTAGTTTAGCCGAGAATTCGGTGATAGAGCGACTTCGCCTCACGTACATCCTTTGTCTCGTGGATGAGGGCTCGGCCATCTTGGAAGAGGACCATTCTCATCCCATCATCCCCTTGCACGCTGAGCAAAAAGGCGTTCCCATCGACCTGGTACCCGCCTTGGATAAGCTGCCGGGAGAGTGTGACAAAATCAAGCCGCATCTTCCTTGGCGGGCGCACTTGTACCGTATCACGTCCGCATAAAACAGCTGTCTTTGTGACATTATCCCGCTCAAGGAATGGATATTGCGGGTGAATTCCGCAAGAAAGACAGGAATCCATCTTCATCTTTCGTGTCTTGAATTGATGGTAATCATTTTTCCACAGATCAAAGAAGACGAGGCCTTCGCGGACTGCCTCGTAATCCTCTACAAGAATCTTTAGCGCCTCTGCCATTTGATGAGCAGCGGCCATTTGGACAGCCGGACTAATAATACCACCTGTATCACAGGTCAGGCCTTGCAAGGGGACGGACCTCAACAGGCAATTCAGGCAAGGCGTCCTGCCTGGGAGGATGGCAAGGCACATCCCCGTGCTGCCGACACAAGCCCCATAAACCCATGGGGTACGGTGCTTTTGCGACAGGTCATTGATGACCATCCTTGTTTCGAAATTATCTGTCGCATCCAGGATTAAATCCGCCTCCATCACCATTGGTTCCATCACTTCAGGTGTGGCATCTGTTACGATAGCCTCAATCCGCACATGGCTATTAAGCAACTCTAAACGCTGTCTTGCTGCCTCTGCCTTTGGCAATCGTTCCTTCGCATCCTGTTCCGTATATAGCTGCTGGCGCTGAAGATTGCTGAATTCCACATAATCACGGTCAACGATGGTCAGCGACTTAATGCCTGAACGGACGAGCATTTCACAGAGCGCTGAGCCGAGCGCCCCTGCCCCAATGACCAGTACCTGCTTCGTGCCAATCTTATCTTGGCCTGCTTGCCCGACCGGCGGGAATAGCATCTGCCTCGAGTAGCGGTCCATCCTCATCAGCCCCCGCTTACCGGCGGGATGAAAGCGACCGTATCCCCATCGTTTAGGACTGTTTCTTCATCTGTAAACTCTTCATTAACGGCGGTCATCACTCCATCAAGCTTGATGGGATGGCGTTCCATGAGAAGGGTCCTCAATTCGGCAATCGTTTTGCCGGCTGCCTCCATTTGTTCAGATTCGAGCTTTGTTTTTTCTTTTAAACTGGCAAAGTATAAGATTTTAATCATTAAATCCCCTCCCCTGGTCTTCCGGATTGATACCTCACTGTCTCAAGCTGATTGCCGACCCACTCCTCGCCATTCTCCCAGTGCTCCTTCTTCCAAATAGGCACGATTTCTTTAATTCGTTCAATCGCGTAGCGGTTTGCCTCATAGGCATCTTTGCGGTGAGGCGTAGAGACGGCGATGACGACAGCTATATCGCTAATATCAAGCTTGCCTGTCCGGTGAGTGATGGCGACATCGGCTCCAGCCCATTTCTCTTGAATCTCCCGGCCAATTTGGGCGATCTTCTTTACAGCCATTTCTTCGTAAGCTTCATAGATTAAGTACAAGGTTTTCTTTCCGTTCGTCAGCTCTCTTACCGTCCCGACAAACAGGGTAACCGCACCGGCCTCCCTTTGGATGACCTTATTCATGACGTCTGTGACATTAATTGGTTCCTCAGTCAGCTGAAATTTCATGCCCTTCCCCCTTATTATGTATCGTTTTCACCCATTCATAGTCTTCCATCGTGTTCATATTGAAGAAGCAATTTGGGTCCTCTCCCTCGATAAACTTTGCTTTAGCTGCGTCGAGCAGAGAATCCATGCGTCTTTGACCACCATCTAATGCCTTCTGTACTTTCGGAAGGAGTGACCTGCGATAGGCGGCACATAAAGGGTGACACCTGCCTTCCGCCAGCGGCATGGCGAGTTCGTATTGATGCAAATAATGAAGCAGCCTCTCCCCCGTCTCCGCTTGAAAAAAAGGCATATCACAGGCCAGCAGGAGGTTATACTCTGTCCTTGAGGCCATCAAGCCGGCCTCGAGACCAGCAAGCGGTCCCATCCCTTTGCGACGGTCATTCACAATCGGTAAATGCAAAAACTCATACGTTTCAGGCTGATTTGTGACAAGCAGCATCTCTCTGCCTAATCGCTGTGCCTCCTTCACGATACATGAAATAACGGTCTCTCCATTTAGCGACAGAAGTGCCTTATTGGTTCCCATCCGCCTGGATTGGCCCCCGGCTAACAGGATGACGGTTCTCTCCATCTCCCCACCCCTTTCACAAACTATCATTTACCCCGTCTGCGCCTCCTTGAATCTGTCACCGATGACTCTTATTTACAAATTATATCATTCAGCTCCTGACCCATATAAAAATAGACATCACATAAGCAGACAATTCGTTCCCATTGAATGAAGGGTATATAATATTAGATAAGATTGGGGTGCATCGTCTTTTAATTTGATATATATTTAAATGTATGTATAGCATGATGTACTCTAAGGGAGGAAAGAAGACTTATGAGTTTAAAAAAGGCGTTAACGATTGCCGGGTCTGATAGCAGCGGCGGAGCCGGTCTTCAGGCTGATTTGAAAACATTTCAGGAACTGGGCGTGTATGGCATGTCCGCTGTCACTTCAATCGTTGCCATGGATCCGAAAAATAACTGGTCCCATAATGTATTTCCAATAGAAACATCCATCGTTGAACAACAGCTTGATACAATTCTTTCTGCCGGAATTGATGCAATGAAAACAGGCATGCTTGGCACAGTGGAAATCATTGAGCTGGCTGCCAGAAAAATAAAAGAATACGGCCTTGATAAAGTCGTCATCGATCCAGTCATGGTATGTAAAGGAACAGATGAAGTCTTGATGCCGGAAAATACGGTTGCCATGCGTGAATTGCTGCTGCCGCTTGCGACTGTCGTGACACCAAACCTATTCGAGGCTTGGCAGCTATCGGGTCTTGGACCGATCACTACGATTGAGGAAATGCAGCAAGCAGCGCAAATTATCCATGAGCAGGGAGCGAAATACGTCTTGATCAAGGGCGGCAAGAAGCTCGAAGGCCAGGATAAAGCGGTTGACTTAGTTTACGATGGCCAAAACTTCACCGTTCTAGAGTCCGAGATGGTTCAAACAACTTATACACACGGAGCGGGCTGCACGACGGCTGCGGCTATTACAGCTGAATTAGCGAAAGGAAAATCCGTTGAAGAAGCGCTCGCGACTGCAAAAGACTTCATTTCTGCCGCGATTGAACACGGCTGGAAGCTGAATGAATTTGTCGGGCCTGTCATGCATGGGGCCTATCGCAACTTTAAATAATGGGCTTTAAAGGCTGCCGGCGCGAGTTACCGGCAGCTTTTTTATTTCGCATTTCATAAGCGTTTTAGTATTATGTAGTAAAACGCTAGGATTACTTTTTTATATGAACTAGGAGGTAGTGCCATGAAGCCAATTGATCTTCTCGATGCCCAAGCATCCCTGCGAACATTCGCAGACCATCCTGTATACCTGCATTTAGAGACAACAAACGGAGCTTATGCATCCCATAATGATGAATCCTTTTTCTCAGCTGGCGCCTTCATCCGCAATGTCGCCATTACCTTTGAGGAAGGGAAAATCATCGGTGACGGACCATACCGAGTTGGCCTTCGTATGGCAAATGGCTGGGTATATGCCGAGGGCATCACTCATTATGAAATAGATGAATACGGGCGTTTGCTCATGGCCGGTCTTGACCACCAAGGACGATTGGCCGTTGCCTTTGAGCTGAGCAATAACCCATTTGATAAGTAAGGAGATGTGAATGATGGAAACTGAAAGACATGTACTGGTAATCTTCCCCCATCCAGATGATGAAGCCTTTGGGGTGTCTGGGACCATTGCCTCCTATACGAAAAACAACGTCCCTGTCACCTATATATGCCTGACACTGGGCGAAATGGGGCGGAATTTAGGTAATCCGCCATTCGCGACAAGGGAAACACTCCCTAATATTCGGAGACAGGAATTAATGGATGCCGCAAACGTGATGGGCATACAGGACCTGCGCATGTGGGGCCTTCGCGATAAAACCGTTGAGTTCGAGAATGAGGAAGCGCTGGCCAATCGCATACGCACAGCGATTGATGAGATAAATCCATCCTTGATTATTTCATTCTATCCTGGATTCAGCGTCCACCCCGATCATGAGGCAACAGGGAGGGCTGTCGTGCGTGCGGTTGAATCGATTGAAAAAGCTAAACAGCCAAAGCTTTATTGTGTTGCCTTCTCGAATAATCATCAGGAGGTACTCGGCCAGCCGGATGTCGTTCATTTCATCAAGGACGTCATTGATACAAAGCTCGCCGCAATTGCAGCCCATCGCTCTCAAACAGAGGCAATGATGGCATCCTGGCCTGACCTTTTGGAGCAGAAAAACGAGGAACTAGAAAGCCGTTTATTCTATGAACGATTTTATGAATATAAGTGGGCTGAGGATATACGCTAAGGCATTCAGTAAATGAATCAGACTGCAGACAAATGAACTGCCCCTAAATTGTTAGACAATAAATCTAATGATTTAGGGGTGTTTTTATGCTTTTACACTCCATTTGAAGTGAAAGCTATTTTCTGCAGAATGGACTCAGCAAACCATGGGGTAAGCGCTGAGCCCATAGGAGTCTCGCCCATTCTGCCGAAAATAAGAACCTGCACTTCATAAAAATAAGTATTTCCCTAATTATTTTGTATCATAGAATTAACGATACTTGTTGAAGATGTATCACCAACTAGTTTGCTATTCATACCATGCGGCATTTGACACTACCATGTTTATGCCCTGATGAAAAAAGGTTCATCCAGGCTTCATCCCATATCATGAACCTGAAGAAGATGGGTAATTGGTTATCAAAATATCTAAAGGAGACCCAGATAGGGTCCTCCAATGGAAGAAATGTCCAATCCTTTGAAAGGCATTCTCTTAAATGCCTTTTTTCTTTTTCCACAAAAAAATCCGCCAGGCTTAGCCTGGCGGTCCAAAAAGGGGGGGATACTTTGGAAAAGTTCATTGCCTTTATAATTTAACCATTTTTCCCCATTTATATTCATGTAAATCGATTATTTTTTTGAAACCATATAACGATAGATTGCGTGAGCAACGCCATCTTCCTTATTGGACAGGGTTGTATCCTTACAGATTCGCTTGATGTCTTCACGGGCGTTCCCCATGGCAATGGAGAGACCGGCCTTTTCAAACATGGAAACATCATTCAGATTATCTCCGATGGCAATCGTTTCTTCAAGCGGTATGCCATATTGGCTCAATAATTTTTCGAGAGCATTTCCTTTAGAGATTCCGCGGTGATTGATTTCGATATTCCCTTTACCAGAGGATGTGATGGTCAACCCATCAAATCGTGCCAGACCTTGTGCCGCTTGGCTGAGCTGGTCTTTATAAAGGGAGAATACTAAAATCTTAAAGACTTGCATATCCTCTTCCTTAATCAAGGCATGGTAATCTTGTGTCTCGAATAGAAATCCATATTCAATTCTCGCAAGTGCCCTTCTCCGTACATCTTCTCTATCATGCTCCGGGTTAGCGCTCAATACGATATCGACGAGAGAGTCAATCGCACGCTCTGGATTTTTTGAGAAAACACCATGATTGGTGTAGAGTTCAAAATAAAGGCCCGCTTCCTCGAGGAAGGTAATAGCGCTATCTAGCTCTTCAAACGAAATGGGCTGGGATGTAATGAGCTCTCCCTTTTGATCATAAACAGCAGCCCCGTTCATACTGATAATTGGACAGTTGAAATTAATCTCATCAAGGACCAATCTCGCTTCCTTAAAGGAACGCCCTGTTGCAATGATCACTTGTCCGCCCATATCTCTTACTGCTTCAAGTGCTTTACGATTCTCTTCACTGATTTTCTGATCTTCATTCAGCAATGTTCCATCCATATCTGACGCAATACATTTCATATCGTTTGGCTCCTCCTTCATTCAACCTTCCATTATCACTCTAATGACAGGCAAAGATGTCTCCTACAAGTATATACCCAGTTAATGCTGATGAAAAATAGGTTTACCTATCTGCCTCGTATAAAAAATGTTTTGGTAACGAAACCTACTAACCAATACGCCTAAAAAACTTTTCTAATATAGTTCAAGCCATTACACTAAAGTATAGCGAACGTTTCTAAATTTATTGTTGAAAGGAAACAGGTGAAACAATATGATTTCTCAAATAAATGGGCGTGTCTCCTTTTGGGGCGGCATCGGCTTCACAGCCTTACTTGCCTCACTGGGATTCTTACTAGCGAAGCTGCCAGTATTTGATTATATCGGTCCATTAGCGTGCAGTATATTGCTCGCAATTGCTTATCGAAATGTGCGCAGCTATCCGGAAAATCTGCGTTTAGGTGTTCATTTCTCTGCACGTATTCTCCTGCGTGCCGCCATTATTCTATATGGTTTAAAGCTAGATATGCAAATCATCTTCAGCGAGGGTCTTGGACTGCTTGGAAAAGCATTTGTCGTCATCGTCTTTTCTATTACATTAATGATGCTTCTCGGCCGCTTGTTAAAGGTGGACCCGCATATCTCCTTCTTGCTCGGCGCCGGAACAGGCATTTGCGGAGCTGCAGCTATTGCCGCCATTTCTCCGATTGTACAGTCAGAGGAAGAAGACACAGCCATGAGTGTCGGGATGATTGCCTTAATCGGGACCATCTTCGCGGTTGGCTACACTGTGCTCTTGCCGATGGTACATCACACGCCGGTCGAATATGGCATATGGTCAGGCTTAAGCCTGCATGAGCTGGCCCATGTCGCTCTGGCCGCAGAGCCAGCAGGCGAGGATGCAGTAGCCATGGCGTTGCTCGCCAAATTATGCCGCGTCTTCTTGCTGATTCCGTTTTGCTTCCTGCTTGTTTTTTGGATGAGGCGCAAGCAGAAAAACAATGACACAAGCTCCAAGATTGCCTTTCCATGGTTCCTTCTCGGCTTTGTCGCGCTAAGCATCTTCCGCACATATATCGCCGGCGATTGGTTCCCGGCTTCCTTGTATGATTCGATTGCCATGCTCACGACCTTCTTATTATCAATGGCCATGGCTGGTCTCGGTCTCACAATCGATCTCCGGCAATTGAAGGAGAAAGCAGGCTTACCGCTGCTTGCTATGGTCATCACATCCGTTCTGCTATCTGTCATTACATATATTTGGGTGTGAATCTAAAGAAAGGTGAAAGTCTCAGTGCTTTCACCTGTTTTTTTCGTTAACAGAAAGCTCCCCTTCCGGTCTTCATTCATTTTCTCCTATCATTAATGACCCCCAATGAAGTTCTGCCAGAACCCTCTTTTAGTTTTACAACCGCCTCAACGTGCATACACTTGTACAAGCAAACGAAACGGAGGGCTCGCTTGTATGTATGGACTATTAAGTTATATTTATTTAGGAATATCATTATCCGCACCAGTTGGACCAATCAATGCCGCCCAAATGGAGACAGGGCTGCGCAAAGGCTTTAGTTATGCCTGGCTGTTTGGATTGGGCGCCATTCTGGCTGACATTATTTTTATGATTCTTGTCTATTTCGGCCTTGCCACATATTTAAATATTCCAATCATCCAAACCTTCCTATGGCTGTTCGGGTCCTTCGTCCTTATCTATACAGGTGTCGAAAGCCTTGCCTCTTCTGTTCAAGCAAACAAAAAAAGCCTGCAGAAGAATGAGACAAGATTCCATTCCTTCCGTACAGGCTTCTTGATGTCCTTGATGAATCCTCTAAGCATCCTCTTTTGGATTGGGATTTATGGATCGGTTCTAGCAGAGACGGCTGACGACCTGTCATCACGCCAGATTCTCATAAATAGCTGTGCCATCATTTGCGGAATTTTCCTGTGGGACTATACAATTGCCTTACTATCAAGCATCTTTAGGAGATTTATGACTGACCGATTCTTGCGGGTCATCTCCTTGCTGTCCGGTACATCCTTGATTGGTTTTGGCTTATATTTTGGCTCAAAAGGGATTGGGTCTTTATTCTAAATCAACGTATTCTTCTTCCCGTTATAGGCCTTTTCCGGATTCTCCTTACACTGACGATAAACGTAATGAGACCAATAAAGGCAACAAAGCAAAGACTGACTAAAAGGCCCCCTCTTGTTCCCTTTTGAAACAAGGTCCCGGTTATTCCAAGAATAATAAACAGGAAAGCCACATTACGCTTCCACTTATCCAGCGTCGATAAATCAATCGACTTGGA
>CAJGCH010000069.1 GCA_904501845.1 uncultured Bacillaceae bacterium
CCGAGAATCATTCAAGCGCTCAAAAATCAGGCTGACCGCGTCTCTTTAACATCTCGTGCCTTTCATAATGATCAGCTCGGGCCTTGGTATGAGAAGATTTGCCAAATCACCGGAAAAGAAAAGGCATTGCCTATGAATACAGGAGCAGAGGCGGTAGAAACAGCCTTCAAGGCGGCAAGAAGATGGGCATATGATGTAAAAGGTGTAGAGGATGGCAAAGCAGAAGTGATTGCCTGTATTGGCAATTTCCACGGAAGAACGATGCTTGCGGTTTCTCTGTCTTCTGAGGAAGAATACAAACACGGATTTGGTCCGATGCTGCCGGGAATCAAGCTGATTCCATATGGTGATGTCCAGGCACTAGAAGAGGCGATTACCCCTCATACAGCTGCTTTCTTGTTTGAGCCGATCCAAGGAGAGGCTGGTATCAATATTCCCCCAGATGGATTCTTGCGAGAAGCACATGATATTTGCAAGAGGGAAAAGGTCTTATTCATCGCTGATGAAATCCAGGTAGGATTAGGGCGGACAGGAAAGATGTTTGCCTGCGACTGGGAAGATGTCGTTCCTGATATTTATATACTGGGAAAAGCTCTGGGGGGAGGAGTGTTTCCGATTTCCTGCATTGCGGCTGACCATGACATTTTAGATGTTTTTAACCCGGGGTCCCACGGATCGACCTTTGGGGGGAACCCGCTCGCTTGTGCCGTATCCTGTGAAGCGCTCGATGTAATTGTTGACGAACAGCTCGCAGACAGATCACAGCAGCTGGGAGCTTATTTCCGGGAGGAGCTTGGAAAGATTAACAATCCAGTCATCAAGGAAGTGCGAGGCAAAGGGTTATTTATCGGAATGGAATTAAAAGGTGAAGCCCGTCCTTATTGTGAGAGATTGCAGGAAGAAGGATTATTATGCAAGGAAACGCATGATACGGTGATACGATTTGCTCCGCCGCTCATCATTTCGCGGGAAGATCTTGATTGGGCGATCGGTAAAATCAAACAGGTTTTCTCCGAATAAGAAAAATGAAGCCCATCCGTATAGGCGAATGGGCTTTCATTTGTTAAAGGAGCATCACTGTATTTAGGATGCCTGCTGTGTGCTGGCTGCTTCACTCGGCTTAAAGAGGAGGCCAAGATTAATTAGTCCGGCAATCCCAACGAGGGCATAAATGACACGGGCGAATCCGCCGGCCTGGCTTCCTCCGCCAAATACGGTTGCCACTAAATCAAATTGGAAAAATCCAATTAGTCCCCAGTTGATTGCACCGATAATCGTCAATACTAGTGCAGTACGTTGAATCCAACTCATTTCAATTCCTCCTTGAAGGTGAATCTTACATTCATAGAATGGATTATCTTGCTGAAACTTATGCATGTTTTATGTTTCTTTCTATTGCTAAAGAGGAATTGATACAATAAATAAAATGGCTGTTTGATTCTTATTTTCGGCAGTCTAGATAAAAGGAGTGTCATGATGCAGAATTTTGCTTTTTATAATCCGACAAGGCTTGTTTTTGGGAAAGATACGGTTGAGCAGCTAACTGACTTGATTCCAGCAAAAGCGGAACGAATCCTCTTAGTTTATGGAGGGGGCAGCATTAAGAAAAACGGTTTATACGACCGTGTCATTGCCCAGATTGAAAAGAGAAATCTTGTCTATCACGAATTACAAGGCGTTGAACCGAACCCTCGACTTAGTACGGTTCAGAGGGGCGTGGAAATTTGTAAAAATGAAGGAATCGATTTCCTCCTAGCTATTGGAGGAGGAAGCGTCATTGACTGTACGAAGGCGATTGCGGCTGGTGCTCTATATGAAGGAGATGCATGGGATCTGATTACGAAGAAGGCTCCTGTTGAAGCCGCCCTTCCATTTGGGACCATCCTGACGCTTGCCGCGACTGGTTCAGAGATGAACTCAGGCAGTGTCATTACGAATTGGGAGACAAAGGAGAAATATGGCTGGGGTTCTCCATATACATATCCTCAATTCTCCATCCTGGATCCTGTTAACACGTTTACTGTGCCAAAGAATCAGACGATTTATGGGATTGTTGATATGATGTCCCATGTGCTAGAGACTTATTTCAATCATAATGAGAATACTCCGCTTCAGGATAGGATGTGTGAATCTGTTTTGAAGACAGTGAAGGACGCTGCCCCTAAATTGCTCCAGGATTTAGAGAACTATGAATTGAGGGAAACGATTCTCTACTGCGGCACCGTGGCGCTAAATGGCACCTTGAGTGTAGGAATTCGTGGTGATTGGGCTACTCATAATATTGAGCATGCGGTGTCGGCTGTATATGATATCCCGCATGCGGGAGGGCTTGCGATTCTCTTCCCGAACTGGATGGAGCACTGTATGCATGAAAATCTCCAAAAATTCGTCCGCTTAGGCGTTGAAGTGTTTGATGTAGACCCTGCCGGCAAATCGGACGAGGAGATTGCCAAGGATTGTATTCGTAATATTCGTTATTTCTGGACAAGTCTTGGTGCGCCATCACGACTGGCTGATTATGAGATAGATGACCGCAATTTAGAGCTGATGGCAGATAAAGCGATGGCAAATGGCGAATTTGGCCATTTTAAGAAGTTGAATAAAGACGATGTCTTGGCAATTTTGCGTGCGTCTCTGTAAGAGTGGACCAAACAGGAGAAAGACAGAGATGTTTTCTCCTGTCTTTTCTATTGTAAGTGTTATCTCCCTTTTTTGTACGTCCCTAACTTGATTATCAGAATTGGATTCTGTAAAGTATTTTATGAGTAAACTAAATGGAGGCCTAGCAATGACTCATATTAAATTTGATTATTCCAAGGCATTATCTTTTTTCCAAGAACATGAAGTATCTTATTTGAAAGATACTGTAAAACAGCTGCATCACACGATCCATGAGAAGACAGGTGCCGGCAGTGATTATATCGGCTGGTTATCCTTGCCTTCTGATTATGATAAAGAAGAGTTCTCGCGCATCAAGAAAGCGGCCGAGAAAATCAAAAATGATTCTGACATCCTTTTGGTAATCGGAATTGGAGGGTCTTACCTCGGTGCGAGAGCGGCCATCGAAATGCTTCAGCACAGCTTCTATAACCTGCTTCCTAAAGAAAAGCGCAATGCCCCGCAAATCATTTTCGCAGGGAACAACATTAGTTCTACATATATGAGAGATATTATGGATTTACTGGAAGACAAAGATTTCTCCATCAATGTCATTTCTAAATCTGGTACAACAACTGAGCCGGCTATTGCCTTCCGCATCTTCCGCAAAGTATTAGAAGAAAAGTACGGAAAAGAAGAGGCGAAAAAGCGTATATATGCGACAACGGATAAAGCGCGCGGCGCATTAAAAACAGTGGCGGATGAAGAAGGCTTTGAAACATTCGTCATTCCTGATGACGTAGGCGGAAGATACTCTGTATTAACAGCTGTCGGATTGCTTCCAATCGCGGCTAGCGGTGCAGATATTGATGCTATCATGAAGGGGGCACAGCAGGCAGAGAAGGATTATTCTCAGTCAGAGCTTGAGAACAATGAGGCTTATCAATATGCTGCTGTTCGCAATCTGCTCTACCGTAAAGGCAAAACAATTGAAATGCTCATCAACTATGAGCCATCTCTGCAATACTTCTCTGAATGGTGGAAGCAGTTATTCGGTGAAAGTGAAGGGAAAGATCAAAAAGGGGTATATCCATCTTCAGCGAACTTTTCAACGGATCTCCATTCCTTAGGACAATATGTGCAAGAAGGACGCCGTGACATCTTCGAGACGGTCATCAAGGTTGAATCCCCTCGTCATGAATTGATTCTTGAAGAGGCGGATAATGACCTGGATAATCTTAATTATTTGGCGGGCCAAACCGTTGATTTCGTCAATAACAAGGCATTTGAAGGTACATTGCTAGCCCATACAGATGGCGGAGTGCCAAACCTTGTCGTCAGCATTCCAGCCTTGGATGAATACACATTCGGCTATTTAGTTTATTTCTTCGAGAAAGCATGCGCTATGAGCTGCTACTTAATGGGCGTAAACCCGTTCGACCAGCCTGGTGTTGAAGCCTACAAAGTAAATATGTTCGCTTTATTGGGCAAAAAAGGCTTTGAAGAGAAAAAAGCAGAGCTTGAAAAACGTCTGGAAAGATAATCATCCGTGCGAATAAAAAAAATTAAGGGACAGAACAAAATGCTATCCGGGCATTTTGTCTTGTCCCTATTTTTTTGCTGAAATATATATGGTAAATGTAAGACAGGTCTAATGAAGCTCCTGCAAGCCTATGTCTCATGCGGATGAATGGTGTCCTGGATATCACCATAGTTTTTACCATACATACCTTAGGTCAGGTGGAGGACGATATGAATATAGACAAACATCCAGGAGGGCTAAACATGATTATTCTTCCGTCAAGATTAAAAAATACCGTCATTGCCTATATGCATGCACGCAGCCAGCTTAGCTCAAGGGGATATATCGTAGGCGGAAACTGGGATTATGATATGGGCTATTTTGATTATGTTCTCGATGATTCAACAAGGACCAATTATTTGCGTATTCCCTTCTATGCCTGCAAAGGGTCAATTGAAGACAAAAACGGGGTTATCAGAATGGGAAATCCCTATCTTTTATCAGGGTATGACAAGATGGGACTTGCTTGTTCCCTTTTGGAGGAGGATGAACAGGGGATGCCGGCAAGCTCTATAGATAAGGGGATTAAGTTGCTTATGCAAGCGGAAGAAGCCCTCTTAGGAAGCTAAGGGACCTCAATATTATTCGTTATCACGTTGATGAAGGCCAGACCTACTATATCATTAGTTTTGATGATAGCTGACGCGCCAGCCCGTAGTGCATTCTGCATCTGCTCTGGTGTTAGAATCTCGCTAATGCAATAAGCGGAATGATGAACCCCTTTGACTGCTAATAAAGAAGTGATGACATACATATCTGAATCTTTCTCTGACTTAGTTGGATCTGCGGTGATGACCGCAAGCTTGGATTTGGTTACATTGGCTTTAATCCAGCTTCCCTCCATTGTGCTGTCACCACGAATAAAAAAAACATTCGATTGGGGTATGGGATGTTCTTTAAGGGTTCCATCCATAATGACAATCGGTATTTGTGAATTCTCATGTAAGGTATGGATAATTTTTTTCGTACGTTCGTTATATCCGATTAAAATGATATGGCCGCTTCCTCTATAGGTTTCAGTTCCAAGGGTAAAGGCTGTTTGTGTTCGGATCACATGGGAGGCTATGGAGGTGAAATAGTATGCCACAAATCCGCCTCCAAATAAAATAGCAAAGCAGGCAATCGCTTTTCCTATAAAGCTCTCCGGAACGATGTCACCATATCCGACCGTTGACATCGTTTGGACAGCCCACCAGATACCTTCCCCGATAGAAGAAAAGGTGTTAGGTTCAAGCAAATGTATCAGAAAACCAAAGAAGATAACTAAAAGGAGAACAACGATGATAAGCCTGATTATGATATGAAGCTTATTAAACAAATAATGAATTGTTCCCAATGCGGTCATCTCCTGTCTGCAGTTGCCTGTCATTAGTATAAGACACCATTGCTAATGATAGAAACCTTCACTTTTGGCACAATCTTAATATCTTTAAAATCCTTATCCCAATCATAGCCCTTAAATTTTTCTGGATTCTTAATCATCATAATATGGCCGAGACCTAAAGCGTCACAATTGCTTTCATTCAAAGTTTTCGTCACATCCTCAGCCATTTCTGTCATGCTATTAGATAAAAAGTCGGTTAATTTATCCACATCTCTTTTGTTTAGAATCCCCTTTGTATATTCTGATATGAATACATTGAGCTTTAAATCAATCGTATAAACCGGCTGGCCGGACTCCCATTTTAACTTAATTTTCGATTTTGATTTGTTTGTGATAATCGTAATCTTTTTATTGAGGGTATTCTTTGCTCCCTTATCATCTAATGAGAATTGTGCGGTTTTTCCGCCTTTATTCATCATCAGAAGCAAGAGGGAAGCTTTTTGACCTAATAA
Organism: uncultured Bacillaceae bacterium; assembly: GCA_904501845.1. GTDB lineage: Bacteria > Bacillota > Bacilli > Bacillales > Pradoshiaceae > Pradoshia. The sequence goes on from CAJGCH010000069.1 coordinate 6,017, forward strand.
CTGTTTGCCTGTACTTTTCCGTTCATTAAACAGAGCAAGTCCTTTGATTTTCATATTCCCGTTGTTTTCTTCAAGGTAAGGGAGGATTATATCTTGGCCTGGGTTAAACATTATGGGAAGCAAGGTACCTACAGTTAATTTAGGGACTATGGATTCTTTTTCACCGCTTACGAGCAGCTCGTTGATGGCATCGGTGATTAAATTACCTTGGATATAGCCATTCTTGAGAAAATCCACTGCCTTACCTTTTGTAATAATGACTTTCGTATTAATATTGCTTCGCGCTTCGCGAAAATATAGATCGAAAAGCGGATAAACATCCCTTTTGACCAATTCTTCCCCCATTAAGATAACCCTCAGTTTATTCATGGAGTATGTACCTGGCGTTATTTCATTCATAGCAGCACGCACATCAAGAGGGGTCGTGCCAATTACCTCATAGGTATTATTAAAAGGTTCTGTCTGACCGTTGCCTGTAGGCTTAAGTGAACGAACAATGGACATCGATTTTATTTTTTTGCCGGCAGCATCGTATCCTACGCTGAATGCGAGACTTTGCTGTTTAAGGAAATTTTGATCCCAGCATCCGGCCGTTGTGATCAAAAGCGAACAAAGGCATAGGACTTTTAATAGCTTCATGACTTTCACCTACTAAATTTTTTTTTCCGAATTACGGCAAGGATTAGCAGTAAGGGAGTTACGGCAAACATTGATACAGAATTAAAAGGAAGCATGATATCTCTGCCTCTATGGAGCGTGTAAATCGATAATTGAGTAGCATGGCAGCTTATATAGATAATGATAAATAAGGCGAACAATATCAGGTTATTTTTCTTTTGTATAACCTGTGTCAATCCGGTAAAAGCCAAGTGAACGTAGATGACAAAGGATATTAGAGATGGAATTAACCATGCGCTGATGAGTATAAGATCCAGCCGTTCAAAAAAACCCAAAATGGTAACAGATTTTAAAAGATATAATACTGGCATAATGACTATGTCCATGGCACTTGTTCCTAAAAAAGCAACACAGGCTAATGTGGCAAGCAAATAAATAAACGAAATGGTGAATAAAGAATAAAACACGGCCTTTCCTTTTGCTTTCATAGTGCCATTTACCTTAGGCAGATAAATTAATATGCAGTTAATCCCAGCATATACAGGGCCTATGTGAATAGATGCCTTAACTATATTTGACAGCGGAACCTCTCCGACTGGAAGCAGGAACGAAAACTCCATTTCTGGTATTGCAAAGCATAGAGAGAAGATCAGCCCGATTGTGACAATAATAGCTATGCAGTTAAACCTTCCGAATGCCTCTAACTTCGCTGTTGCAATATAATATGCAGGAATCAGCAGCATTAAGTAGATAACGGGTTTCGGTGTTAAGGGTAATATCCATTCCATTGTTAAAAAGGCAAAGTATAAACAAGCGTAAACGGCCATAACGAGATAATAAATAGATAATATTAAATTGAACACCCTGCCGATGGTCTTACCCATTACGATTTCCGCTATTTCAAATAAATTTTTTTCCGGAAATCGTTTATGCAGGGCGATAATGACGATACTCATTAATTGAAATCCAATTAGTAAGATAATCACTGAAATCCAAGAGTTATTTTTTGCATATATATTTCCGATATAAGGGAGCGAAAAAATCATTACGCCAATGATCCCATGAATAATGGTAAAGAAAAACTGAGCCAGTGATAAAGGTTTCTCTTTAACTTGCATGTGCATTATCCCCCCTTCTTGTTAGGCAGTTTAAATTTAAGAGTTGACCTTACTATCTGTATGAGTCTTAATGGAAGCAAGGGTGTCAAATATGGTCTCCCTAATGATTTCACTGTGCAAAGATGAAAGAGAATTAAGGTTAATCCTAATGACAATCCCATGAGACCAAATATATAGGCTAAGAACATAAGCGGAAAGGTGAATATCCGGATTATGTGAGACATTTCATTGTTAGGAATGACAAAGGAAGAAATGGCTGTTAAGGCAATGACAATCAGCATCGTACTTGAAATTAGATTTGCCTGAACAATGGTCGTCCCAATTACTAAAGCTCCGACAACCCCAATGGTAGGTGAAATGGATTGAGGGAGTCTGATAGCCGCTTCCTTTAATAATTCCAGGATGATTTGCATAATCAGTGCTTCAATGAGCGGTGTAAACGGAATGATTTGCAGAGCACCCTTTACATTAGCGACAAGCGCATCTGGAATAATTTCAAAGTTAAAGGAAACAACGGCAATATAAAAAGGCGGCAGCGTGATAGCTAAAAAGAGAGCAAGCAACCGCAAACTTTGATCGAAATAGGAAAGATATAAAGGACTTTGAACATCATCAGGAGCATGATAAAAAGCAAAAAAGTTTGTCGGCAAAATGTAAGCTGTGCTGCTTCCATCCACCATGACAACGACTGCCCCTGCAGAGAGATGCTCTGCTACGCGGCTAGGGCGTTCTGTCGTCAAGTATTGCGGGAATGGAGAGAATTTATTGTCCTGAAGATGATCTTGCAGAGTGCCTCCAGTGATTGCCCCGTCCACACGAAGAGTTTTTAATCGTTTCTTTACATTCTCAATCACAAGAGGGTCGGCCTTATTGCCCAGGTAGCCAATCCCCATTCTTATAGGCAATTCTTCTCCAACAATGATATCCTTCACGATAAACTGTTCCGTCCGAAGATATGATCTCATTAAGCTGAGATTACTTTCATAGTTTTCAATAAACCCTTCATGAGAACCTCTAAGCGATTGCTCAGAGGTAGACTCCCCTATGCTTCGATGAGCAAAATTGGAGGCATTGGCTGCGTACGCAGCGGAATCGCCTTCTTGAAATAAAATGAAATTACCAATCGTTAAATTTTGGGTTATATCTTTCCAGCAATCTAAAGGTTTAATGTCAGGAACAGGCAAATCTTGTAGATGTAAATGATCCTTAAACAATAGAGGCTTGATGATAAAATTCTCAAGTATTGTCGTATCACAGATCGTTTTGATATATACGAGACAATAAGTTTTATCAAATGCCGAAAACTTGCGCACAATCAAATCGGTTGCGCCTGAAAATGTTTGGGTTAGATAGGCTGCGTTTTCGTCAATTTTGTCAGATGGTTTTTTTGTTAAATCTTGAGTAACTTCCTGTTTGTTATTCTTTTTGGAAAAGTACATTTAAAATCACCACTTATCGCCATTAATGGAGATTAGTATGTGCTGCATAATGAAAAATATACAAGAAGAAGGGACAGCCGCTGGTTAAGCGGCTGCCCCGTTTGAATAATTATTTTGTGTTCGGATATTCAATTTGCCTGCGCCATTTCTTCCTCTCTCGCTTGTCCATGAACCATACGGCAATATAGCGGATGGTCAGGAAAACGGAAATGACAAGCCCGCTAACAATGACGAAGAGAGCGAAGTATTCAAAGAAGCTTAAGGAATCAATTGTTTCCGTCCAATTGATATTCTTGTCTAAATTCTCAACAATCAGATTCATCCCCAATATACCAGTGATGACAGAATAAAGGGTGAGGATTTGCAGCAGGGAGCTGCTCTGTTTCGTAGTGAAATTATCCTGATACTGGTACAAGCTTTCAAGTGTATTGCGCGTATCCTCATAAAGCATCTCTACCCGGAAGCGGTCACGCAGCTTGACGAAGATATCCTTTCCCTCGGAATGGGTCGCCAGTTCAAAGAAAAAGTAATTCGAGGAAAAGGTATTGATCGCATGGATAAGTTTCTCGACTTGCTTTGTATCCTGCTCAATGCGAATTTCCGAATAGTTATTTTCAAGCTTTAGCAAGACAATCTTATGGAAGAGGGTTAAGATCAATCCATAATAAAATTCGCCATAAAAGCTGTTAGCAATTCGTGAAAATTCAGTTCCTGTTTGTTTTGTTAGAATAAAAAAGCCGCTGGAATCGGGCAAAATATATGTGTAGGGTGCCCAGCGTATATAGGCCTTGTCTTGAATATAAGCCTGAACAAATTCTTTATTATGTGCGCTAATATAGGGCTTATCATTATAAAAACCATCAAGATTCCCAAGACGGTATACATCCTCATCTGTTATATTATCATCCAGACTGATAAGTGTTTGGACATAGAGGCGGTTATCCTCAAAGAAAGGAAAGGATTCAAAATAAGCGTTTTTCTCTGATTTATAGCTCATATAACCCTTGATATCTGGAATGACCGCTTCAAATATATAATCTTGAACATGCTCAAATGACTGTCCCTCATGCTGTATACGGGTGATTGAGTTCAGTTCTTCCATTACCCGAAACTTTGCGCCGAAATCCAGAACCTCTGAATAGGTCAGCTCACTCTCGTTTAAGAGGGATACACGCACATTTAAAAGCCCGATTTGATAAGGGCAAATAAAGATGTCTACAGAGTGAATCACAAAGTCTGCCGAATAGGAGGGAGCTTCAAAGGTGCTTTTATTACCGAGTGCTTTTGTATAGCGCTGAAACCCTTTTCCGTCCTCTTCCTTCGGGAACAAGATGCGGTTTGTAAAGGGCAGGTAATAATTCTCTAAATCCTCATGATCGATCTCATATTGACCATAATAGTCATCCTCTTTCTCCAGCTTATCAAGCCTGAACCATTGATAGCCATTCTCCTTTAGCTTGCTGGCAGTATCGTCTTCTTTACCCTCTAAAATAGAAAACGGAAATAGGAATTGAAAAATGGCATTGTTTACTTTCTTTTCCTTTAATTCAATCTCTTCCATTCATAATCTACCCCTTTGTAAAGAGTACCCTTAACCTTTCTACCCGTTATATAAAGGGGATAACCAAATGTAAATAAGATTGCATATAAATGTAAAATTCAAATATCTCAATAATAAAAAAACCGCCGAAAAAACGGCGGTCTTAGTTTCAAAAAGTGCTATCGGAATCACGGTTGGAAGAAGATAATGGCATCCCGAATCCATAGCCTGGTGAGGCAAATGGTCCGCCAAATTGACCTGCATATTGTCCGCTCCATCCGCCAAAAGGCAGTCCGTAAAAATTGCCATAACCCCCGCTGTATGGCATGCCCTGCCCAGAGTGTGGTAATGGTTGCTGGTGATGTGGAGGCGGTGGGGGAAACATTCCGGGATAGCCTCCGCCATGACCGCCATAACCACCATGACCGCCATAACCACCATAACCACCATAACCGCTGCCAAAGCCGCCATACCCCCCGAATTGCTGAGGGCTTCCATGCCCTGAAGAAGAACCTTGCTGTTGTCCAAATCCTTGAGGAAGATTTCCATATGGTTGTTGTGCTGACATTAAACATTTCACTCCTTAAGTTTCTCAGTCAGGGCAGTATATGTCTGGGCTTTAAATAAAGAGCTTAGCCTAAAGGAAGTTGGGCGGAGGAAGAACCCTATCAGAAAATCAGTCATAAAAAAGACCCTCTTCCAAAAATACCTTTGGAGAGGGACCTTTTTTGTTATTGTCCAGGTTTATAATTGAAATAGGCATCATAAACCTTTTGGGCAATCTTTAAGTTCATTTGATTACCGTCTGATTGATAGGCCCATGGAACAACAACACTAATGGCTATCTCAGGATCATCATAAGGAGCATAGGAGACAAAGGTCAGGTTCCAAGTATCTGGCTGTACTGTTCCGGAAACCCAATCAGGGCCATCATAAAAGGCTTGTGCCGTTCCTGTTTTCCCTGCTGGGTTATAAGGTCTGTTGGCGAAGAAGGATGCAGCCGTACCGCCTGTGTCTTGTGTTACTTGGCGGAAGCCTTCCTGCACACGCTCGATCCAGCTCTCTTGCATTGTCAGCTTATTGAGTATTTTCGGTTCAATGTCTTTAAAGACTGGACCGATTTCCCCTTTTTTCAATACTGGCTCATGCATTTTCTTCACGATATGAGGTTCCATCCGGTAGCCGCCATTGGCAATCGTGGAAACATATTGAGCCAGCTGCAATGGAGTATACGTATCATATTGGCCGATGGAAAAGTCCATCAATA
>CAJGCH010000070.1 GCA_904501845.1 uncultured Bacillaceae bacterium
CGGCGGCATCAGTATCGACCCATACTGCAACTATGGAAGATCGGGCACGAAATTCGAAGAAATGGCTATGCATCGTCTCATGAACCATGATATGTATCCAGAGAAGATTGACAATCGATAAACAGCGGCATTGGCGGAGCTTGTCTCCGCTTTTGCTTTTGGAGGGCTAAAATAATTATCGTCAGTCTAAAATCCAAAGGATTTAAGGCATATTTTCTCCTTCTCTCCTTAGATATAACAAAAAAACCAACTCCTGGATTGGAATTGGTTTTACGTTTGTTTGTAAAGCCGCCTTTGCCGTTACATGATAAGAAAGTTTTAAACCACCACTTCAAAAAGTGGGTGTTCGCAATTATGTTCCTGCGTGTCCCCCATGTCTTCTAGACAGAGGCTTGTCATTCCCATAAATTTTTAAAACTCCCTAATACAGCTTAAAGGTTAAAACTTAATTATGCTTCACGTACAACGCAGCTTGTATTAGTATCATACACTCTTCATCGCCAATTAGCAATGGGATTTATGAACAAATAAATGGTTATTTGCAACGCATTTTCCATAGCTGGTATTATCAGAGATATATCTCTAAATTATGTTCTATCCAAAACAAAACGTAAAACGGCATTCCTATAATCCTCTAATCACGGCTCATGAACGTTCCGTTGAAGTCAGCAACAGGATTGAGTATCACGGAAAAGTCAGCAATACTATCACTTCTAATCTAAACACCAATCATGCTGAATGGGTGTTTTTTATCTGGCTTGAATGGATTTCTTCTAATGCCAGTTTCAATGTTGGATATAAGAAGACAAATCCGGCTCGGATAAGGCGGCTTGGAGTGACCCAGCGGCTTTTTAATATCAATTCTGGCTCAGTTCGAATCGCGATTGCCCCTGCCTTTATCATCCACTCTGTAGCTGGCATACCGAATTTTACCCCCATTGTCTGCCTCAGCAGACGCATAAGCTCCTTGTTCGAGACAGGATTAGGAGAGCCGCAAATGAAGACGCCGCTTAAGTCCTTCCTTGATTCAATAAAACGGACGATTCTGTATAGGTCTTCGATATGAATCCAGCTAAACATCTGCTCGCCTGACCCTTGCTTTCCGCCCAGGCCGAATTTGACCAGGTTATGATAGACCGGAATCACGCCTCCATCCTTCCCTAAGGCAATTGTAATTCTAAGCGCCGCCTGTCTGGTTGAGGGCAGGTTAAAACTGAAAAACGTTTCTTCCCACCGCTTTCCCACTTTAACCGAAAAGCCCTCGCCTTCTTCCCCGTTATCCTCTGACATCGGACCATCCATAGCGTCTCTGTAAATTGTAGCGGTACTTGAATTAATCCAAAGCGGCGGCGGATTTTTGCACTTTTCTATTGTTTCGCCAATGATGAGTGTCGTATCAATTCTTGAATTCATGATTTCTTTCTTGTTTTTTTCATTATAACGGCAGTTGACCGATCTGCCGGCAAGGTTAATGACAAGCGCCGCCCCATCTATGGCTTCCAATATACGTTGCCGATCATGCCAATTAATATGGGGCTCTTGCCTGGATATGATGGCAATATCATACCCATCCTCGATAAATTTCCTCACGAAGTATTGCCCAATAAACCCTGTACCCCCTGCCAAAACAACCCTTTTTGACATTGAAATCTCCTCACTTTAGTTTTTGTTCATCCCCTACCCCCTATATTACCAAATTATTCCTTATGTAACTCAGATATTTTTCCACAATGTTAATCTCATAATTCTGAATCAAAGTTCTCGTCCCCACTGCATCCTCAATCTCATTGAATAAGAACTCCCCATCTTCGTCGACCAAGAAATCAATGCCAACAAAATCAACCTTCATAATGGATAAGACATTCATGACTAATTGACGCTCCTGTTCGGAAAGAGAATACGCTTCCGCCTTTCCTCCTAAGGAATAATTCGACTTAAAGCTGTCTGTTGAAGACCTCTTCACACAAGCTATGATTTCGCTGCCCATGCAAAAGGCGCGAATATCGGTCCCCGGATTACTGCACATCTCCTGAATGAGAAGCTGCTCTCCCTCATAAGCAGTGACATAGGCAGCCAATTGCTCCTCATTGTCAATCCTATGCACTTCATTGCCGCCATGACCAGAGATTGTCTTCAATATGAGGGGGTAATTCATCCCATGATTCTCCCAGTCTGACAGCTCGAACATAGTCTTGACCGACCTTATGCCGTGAGCATTAATGAGCTGATGGGTTTTCGCCTTGTCATTGCATACATTCGTCACGGCTGAAGAATTAAATACTCTGCATCCCATCAGCTCAAGCTGCAAAGCAATGCGGCTGTTCCGGCTACGGTTTATCGCAAAGTCGGGCGGAGTATTCCATCTTTCGCTTCCATACTGGATAAATAAACGGCCTTCTTCAGAACCAAGGGCAATCAGATCGGTCAAAACAAGCCGGATGACCATCCCGTGGTCTGGCGCTTCTTCGATAAAACGTTCAGCAAACCATCGATTTTTCTCATAATCTTCTCGTGTATAAAGGATGATTCCTTTCTTCATTGCCCCACCGCCTGGATGATATGGTCAAAAATAGCCTCAGTTACGTCGATTCCTGTGCAATCATATATATTTTTAATATGGGCATTAGAGTTTATCTCGCATAAAACCGGATTGCCATCCTCCCCGAATAACAAGTCAACCCCGGAAAAATCAGCCCCGACTTGCTCGCTTGCGGCTATCGCCATTGCACTGAAAGCGGGTGATGGCTCAAATGGTCTCATTATACCTCCATTCGTCACATTCGCTCTGAAATCAGTCTCCGAGACCCTCATCATTGCGGCAATCACTTTGCCGCCAACAACATGAATTCTCACATCTCGGCCTGCACTGCTTTCCATAAATTCCTGATACAAATGAGGCACATAGAGCAGCCCCTTTCTCCTGGCCGCCAATTCCTCCCGATTACGGACCAAGTAAACCTGTTCACCAAATGAACCGTACGCCTCCTTGATTACCATCGGATAGGAAAGCTCATGCTCGATTCTGTTAATGAAGGAATCATCCTGCTCCTTCGTTCCTTCAAACATAAGCGGGGCAAGAATCGTTTTCGGCATGCGTATTCCCTTGCCGGCGAGTGCTTGGAAGGTCGCCGTTTTGTCATCACAGACTTCAATCACATCCGCTCGGTTAAATAATCGAAACCCTTGCTGCTCAAGCTGTCTTGCCAGGCGGATGTCCTTATCCAGGAACAAGACAAAGTCAGGTCGTTCAATATTGCCATTCCATTTCACAACTGCTTGTCCGCCCTCCATTACGCTCATTAATTCATGATTCGCAACGAGTTCAAGAGAGAGGCCCTTCCTCTTTGCAGTCTGCCGATACCAATCATGAATTTCATGAAACTTAGCCGAATTCAAACCGCCATTGTAGACTAGCCATCCTATTTGTTTTGCCATATGTATTACTCCTTATGTACTTCCTTCATTTTTGTCCATTATACCAAATGAACGAAACAAGTTACCGTTCCCCCCTTTTCTTCATATGCTTTGAGCAGCAATCTATACTAACCATCTTTGAGGTGCACTGTCATGAGTGAGAAATCAGTCCATGTTTATATGCGTGAAGATATTGAAAACGGGTCCCGTATTCCCGAATGGGGCAAAAAAGCTTACGAGCATTGGCATGCCATTGTAGCCAACCCTCATTTTCCTTGTCATTTTGGCGTACAGGCAGAACGAGCTGGTCATCTGCGCTACTGCTTCGCGGAGGAACACGAATATGCTCACATCCCGGAGGCTTTAATTCAATTCCTTGCCACCTCAAATTCTTATCCAGCTATCCGGCACGCTCTCGTTCTCTTCGTGAAGCCCGGGGATTCCTGGAAAGATTATAGCGACTACCATAACCAATTCTGGGAAGTCCTTGACTATTTGCATAAACATGACCCGGCACCTTGGCCTGAGGAGATTCCGCTTGACCCTGATGACCCATTATGGGAATTTTCCTTTGGGGGTGAGCCCATATTCGTTTCAGGAAATGCCCCGATATATGAAAAGCATATTACAAGAAATGTCGGCCCCTGCCTCGTACTGATATTTCAGCCTCGCCGCATCTTCCGGGATATCAGCCAAGAGACCGCCCATGGGAAACGGGTCATTAATGCTATACGGCACAAGGTTGAGGAGATTGAGCAGCTTCCAATCCATCCGGATTTAGGAGCTTACGGGGACAAGGAAAAGCGAGAATGGAAGCAATATATGATTACAGATGATAACGAACCGGTGATTCGAAAATGTCCGCTAAGCGGTAAACTAAACAAAAACAGACCGTCAACGGAATAAAGCGGCGGTCTGTTCATTTCAGTACATATCTATGGATGGAGGCAGAATAATCATTCCCTTCATCCTTTCCTTTTACTGCTATCTTACCCGATTCGTTCAATCAGATTTGCTGAGTTGTTTTTCGGAGAATTGACCTCTTTGGATACTTCGAATATATCCATCATCCCGGACTGACATGGCGTCAATAACTTGTCCAATAGATTTGTGTCATGAAGACCCGGATCAAGCCAAAGCTTCTCATCCTCTTGCTTGAGGATGACAGGCATTCGCTCATGAACAGAGGAAACGGCTTCATTTGCCTTGGTCGTGATGATGGTACAGGAGTGGATAAGCTTTCCTTCTTGCGACCTCCAAGATTCCCATAGTCCCGCAAAACCGAAAGGCTCATCTGATTTGAGCTTGATGCAAAACGGCCTTTTCTCTTCCCCGGCCTTTCTCCATTCATAGAAGGCATTGGCGACAATCAAGCATCGATGCTTTTGATAAGCATTCTTGAAGCTTCGCTTTTCGCTCAAGCTTTCAGCACGTGCATTAATCATTTTGTAACCAATGCTTTCGTCCTTTGCCCAAGAAGGAATAAAACCCCAGCGCAAATAACCCAACCGTTTTTTTGAGCCATCATTAATAACAGCCAGCACCTGTTGTGATGGAGCAATATTATAGCTCACCTCGTAGTCCTCTTCAGCAATTGCGGCCTCGATTCCAAACCGCTTAATAAGCGTTTCATACGTTGAAAACAATGTAAACCTTCCGCACATAGAATCACCTCTTTGCCTTCATTATAGCAGTGTCAGCAAACTTTCCCTAACAAGCAAAAAAGCCCCGTCAGGAGCTTTATACTAATACTTCATATCAATGGCTTTATTCGCATTCTTGACATCATTGTCAATCAGCTTCTTCATATCATAAGCAGGATACAGCCCATTTTTGCTCATAAAGCTGAAGATTTGGGCATGAAGGTCTATCATTCCATTTAGCTGGTTAACCAATGTCCTCCTCAAAACCGGTGTTGCGGTCTCCGTAATGGCAATCGCATATGTTCGAATGAGTGTTTTTACTGGTATCAGGATATTCCCTGCGTAATACCCCACTCCCAGGCTATCCCGCTGCTCATCTTCCGTTCTTGTTGGCGCTTTCGGGAAGAAAACGAGCAAATCCTTTATATATCGCTGTAAAACCTTAATGGTCGCGGTATATAAATTCTTTAATTCCTGGTTCGGTACATTACCGACTTCCTTCTTCAATGTCATTAGCATATTGGATTCCATTGCGACTAATTCATGAAGTTCAAGTGTCTCATGATAAGCCAGTGAGCCATTGCTCATTCCATCCACTTCCTCTCAGGGGGGTGTCATCATCCCCTACAGCATATGTAGAAGCGGCTTGTCACTTGACTAATCCATTACTAGAAAAAAGCACCTGTCCAAGGACTGCGACAGGTGCATGTTCCCATCAGCCAATCATTTCTTCATGATCAATGTCCTTGATTTCTTTTGCGGGCAGTGCCTCCTCCTGATCCCGCTGGCGATGCGCCAATCTCGAGGCAGCGCTGGCGGCAACAGCTGCCACTAGGTCATCAAGAAACGTATTGACTCCGGTTCCTTCCTTCTTCGTATCCAGATACCTGATAATGCCAATTTTATTTTTGTCCAAATGGCCAAAAGTGGTCACACCGATGCTGCCATAACCAAGGACAGCTCCAAAGGCAATCGTTTCATCAACTCCAAATAACGGCTCGTCTGATTCGACGATGGACTGCAAGGGTTCAGACAACATCTTTTTCTCTGCCAGCATATCAAGCTCGACGCCAACAAGAATGGCATGCTGAATCTCCCTTTTCATGAGGACACGCTCGACACTATAGACACAATCCTCCATTGAGAGGTTTTCGTTATAGGGTAATTGCATTTGATATACAATTTTCGCAATAGACTCGATACTGACTCCCCGATTATGTAATGCCTGCTTAGTGGCCTCTGTTACGCTTTTACTGTGAACATGCACTTTTTTCATATACTCTTTACTCCTTTTTACACTTTCTATCATTATACCATTTTATATTCAGACCATTTAGAATTCGCACATATAATAAATCTTCCATCTTATGCTAGAATAGACATGTATACGATTACACGAGGTGATATGAATGTCCAGACAAACAGGCACCATCATCGACAAGATTTTTTATAGCGAAGCTTTGAAGGAAGAGGTTCCTCTTCTTATCTACCTTCCGCAAACATTCTCCCCGCTCTATAAATATTCCCTGCTCATTGCTCAGGACGGTAAGGATTATTTCCAAATGGGCAAAATCGGAAGAGTGGCAGACCGTTTGCTTGAAAAAGGGAAAATAGAGAATATTATCATTGTCGGAATACCATATCGAAGCAGCGAGGACAGATGGGAGAAATATTATCCTGATGGGGAGAAATTCGAAGCATATAAGCGATTCCTTGCACGCGAGCTGCTTCCATATTTAGAGGAGGAATATCCTACCTACCAAATAGGAATGGGCCGAGCTCTGATCGGCGACTCCCTTGGGGCGACCGTATCATTGATGACAGCCCTCGATTATCCGCATACTTTTGGCAAGGCGGCTCTTCATTCACCACTTGTCAATGAGACAGTAATTGAAGCTGTTGAACAGTTTTCTTATCCGCATCTAATGCGCATCTACCATATAATCGGCAATAAGGAAACAGCCGTACAAACGACTAGAAAGGATGTTCTCGATTTCCTGTCATCCAACAGAGAATTGAATCTAGTTATGGAGAGTCAAGGGTTTCCCTCTTTCTATGAAGAAATCGATGGCGGGGATCATACTTGGCGGTCCTGGCAAGCTGACATGGAACGCACGCTTCTTTGGCTGTTCGGTAAATAACCTGAATAGTGAATACTTTAAACTTTTGCTATAATATAGTCACCTTATAATTAACCATTCGGGGAGGTACGATTATGAACTTTGGCATTGCCATATTTCCTTCTAAAAAACTTCAAGACTTAGCGAATTCCTATCGAAAACGCTATGATGCACACTACAAACTAATTCCGCCGCACGTCACGCTTAAGTCAACCTTTTCATCCACCGAAGAAGACATCAAACGAATTTCTGCCATACTAAAAGACGTTTCAAAGGCCTATGAACCATTCACACTTAAGGTTTTAAAGGTTAGCACCTTTCAGCCAATCAATAATGTCATTTATTTAAAAATCGACCCGAATGAAGAGTTGGTCAGACTTCACGAAGCCCTTCACACGGAGGAGCTCGGCAAGGAAAAACCTTACACATTCATTCCGCATTTAACGATTGGCCAAGACTTACCCGATAAAGAAATGAATGATGTGCTCGGCCAATTAAGCTTAATGAAATTTGAACATGAAGAAATCATTGACCGTTTCCATCTCCTATATCAGCTTGAAAATGGGACGTGGACGGTTTATGAAACATTTTTACTTGGAAAGGATTTCTAAAGAATGAACATCATGATTGTCACAAACGAAGAAGAATTACAGCAGGCTTACCAAGTTCGGAAAACCGTTTTTGTTGAGGAACAGAATGTACCAATCGAAGAAGAGATCGACCACCTAGAGGGAGAATCCACCCATTTCCTCGTCAAAAATGAGAACCATGAACCAATCGGCGCCGGCCGCTTCCGGGTTGTTGATGGCTACGGAAAGGTTGAACGTATTTGTGTGTTGGCTGAAGCACGTAAATCAGGTGCTGGGCGGGCTTTAATGGAATTCATCGAGCAGTACGCCCTTTCACAGGAGATTGAGATTACAAAGCTCAATGCACAGGTACAAGCCATCCCGTTCTATGAATCTCTCGGCTACGCCGTCATCTCAGATGAATTCCTGGATGCCGGCATTCCGCATCGAACCATGAAAAAACGAATTTAACAAACAAGAGGCAGCATCCACAAAAATGGATTGCTGCCTCTCCTTATTTAACCAATAAAGCCTCTTTTCGAATGCCTAAATTCCCAAGGCCTTAACCTCACTCATTGTACGATTAACCGTTTCAGCGGATGTTTGCCTTCTGTCCCTGTTTTCATAACAACCCTCGCGCTTTTCGCATGAAACCCTTACCCCTCTTTGTAAAATATCCTTCGTTTTGTTAAGATTATACTTGTCTGTCGAACGACAATAATGATAAAAAATGAGGAATAGGTAATATGAAAACAGCTTATTGGAAGAATGAATATATTACATTAGAGCATTGGCCAAAAGAGGCTTATACACGTGTTCATGAAGCTGGTAAGAACGGAGAACTGCATTGTTCCTCATGCCATCAGGCCGTATATTTTTATTTGGGAATCCATGAGGAGCCCCATTTCATTCATAAAGACCCATCTGTCCCACCTTGCAAAGAGAAGCCTAAAATAAAAAAGCCTGCTGAAGTGTCAGCAGATGCTGTAGAATTTGGCGGGTTCCGCCTCCCGCAGTCAAGGTCCATAACCGCAAATGATGAGGAGAAGGAAAGTGATTGGCTATCTCCCTATCACATTAGGAACCTGCCACCTTTCGTACTGTCAGCCACAAACCGCCAATCCAGCCAGCACCCATTCGCTGCGACCTTAAAAGAACATGGCTGGACACTTGACGAGGAACAAGCAATGGCAGTTACAACAGATGCGCGCCATTTGCTTGTTCTGGCTGGTGCTGGAAGCGGAAAGACGCGTGTACTTACATCACGCACGGCCTTTCTCCTGCTTGAGAAAGAGGTCAACCCAAAATCCGTCATGCTTGTCACCTTTACCTCCAAGGCAGCTCTTGAGATGAAAGAACGGCTGAAGCTAATGCCAGGAATGGGTCCTTCTGCTCTGCAGCAATTATATACAGGTACTTTCCATGCCATTTTTTACCGAATCCTTATGCACCATGACCCTCACAAATGGCATTCTGCGAAATTAATTAAATTTGACGGCGAAAAAGAATATATTCTTAAAATGGCAGCTTCCGAGCTTGGAATCGATGAGCGCGAATTTGCCTTTGACGCGTGTATCCAGCAGATCGGCAAATGGAAGAATGACTTATATATGCCGAATGATGTAAGACCAGACGGGGATTTCGAGCATTCTGCCTTAGAGCTGTACAAGAAATATGAGCAATATAAGGAAACGCACGATAAATTTGATTTTGATGATATGCAGACTGGGTGCTACACTCTCCTAAAATCTGATCCAGCTCTGCTTAACGCTTATCAAAACCGATTCCGTTATTTCCTGATTGATGAATTTCAAGATATTAATAGAGTGCAATATGAAATTATGCGATTGTTGACGGACAAAGCAGAGCATGTCTGCTTTGTCGGCGATGACGACCAGGCCATATATTCATTTCGAGGAAGCGACTCTTCTTTTCTTTTGAATTTATCGCTCGACTTCCCTGATCTCGAAACAGTCTATTTGGCTGCCAATTACCGTTCAGGTCATAAAATCGTCCAGACCGCCAATCAAATTATTGCCCAGAACCATGTGCGCACACCGAAGAAAATGAGAGCTCTTCATGATCATTCACCCGCTCCTGTACTTTTTTATCCGCATGATGAAGAGATGGAAAGTGTTATGATTATGACCGATATCATGGAGAAAATCCGGAATGGGGCTTCACCAAATGATTTTGCGATCCTATACCGCACGAATGTGATGAGTCGCGCAATCTTTGAACGGCTAGCCGTCTCCAGCCTTCCTTTCAGGGTCGATGCGGACTATGATTCTTTCTATAACCGCAGAGCCGTCAAAGGCATCCTCGCCTTCTTGAAGGCAAGCCTTAATCCAGATGACCCAAGCATGTTAAACGATTTGCTTCCGCCCCTTTATTTGCGGAAAACAGCCGTTCAGGATGCAAAAGCGTTATCCATTCTAAATGACTGCACCTTGCTTGAAGCATTGGCTCATATTGGAGGATTAAAGCCATTCCAAAAGAAGACAATTGAAAAGGCTATATCCATTATCGGTACATTAAAGAATATCCGCCCGGATATCGCAGTTGAAACCATTGAAAAGGAATTAGGATTCCAAAATTATTTGAAAAAGCGCGGCAATGAGGGCAACAAAATGGACAAGGGTTCTGATGAAATCAAGGATGTAAAGGTCGCAGCAGGCAAATTCAACTCTGTACAGGAGTTTGTCGACCATGCGACTCATATGGTTGCTATGTCCAAGGAAGTAAAGAAACGCTCAAAAACAGAACCATTTGCTATTCAGCTTGGCACCATACACCGTTCAAAAGGATTGGAGTATAAATATGTATACCTATTAGGGTGCGTAGAAGGCTGCATGCCGCATGATTATGCGCTTGAAGCATGGCGTGAAGGGGACAGAAAGCCACTTGAAGAAGAGCGGCGCCTCCTTTATGTAGCCGTTACACGGGCACGCTCTGAGCTATACATGTCAGTCTCCGCAAAAAGACGAGGCAAAACAGCCAGGCCTTCCCGATTCTTAAACAATCTGAAAAAAGGAGCTCCCTTGGCCGCAAAATAAGGATCAACCCTATGTATCCCGAATCATTCCGGAAAATCGCGGGTGATTTCCAAACAAGCGGAAGGAAGAGCTCCTTCCCTTTTATTTTTTATTCATCATGTTGGCAATTGTGTTAAAATCAAGCGATTTACCATCCTTGATGATGGAATTGACCAGCTGATCCTCCATCTCTTGCGGAACCGGCTTATTAGCAATTTGAGATACTTTCTTAATGACGGAACGAACCGTTTTCTCATCCTTGAAATTTGCGTTCTGCAGGGAATTAGCTAAGTCCATTATATCTTTCATGTTGACGCCTGTTTTCTTCTCCATATTTTTAAAGAACCCGTTATCCATATTTCAGCCTCCTTCTCGATAATGCCATCATATGATGACCTGCCTGAAGATGTGTATGGGAATTACCCCATTAAAAAAAGGGATCCAGCAAGCTGAATCCCCTTTTTCCTTGTCAGTAAAGAGTGCTACCATGCTCCTCTTTATAAACCAACTTCACATTAGCAGAAGCTAGCTCCAACAATTACCAAAAGAATGAAGAGAACAACGATTAGCACGAAAGTTGAACCATAACCGCTACCGCCGCCGTATCCACCGCCGCCATAGCCGCCGCAGCCGCCGCCGTATCCGCCGCCGCCATAACCGCCGCCGTATCCGTAACATCCAAACATGTAAGTCACCTCGCTTTCGCTTAGTACACTCATAACATATGAGAAAAGCGGTCCCGCTGTTTGGGCTAACGAACAGCTTCATAAACCTATTTTAGTTTAGTTCTTGTCTGACCATGAGTCATCCACTACAATAAAAGTAAACACACAGCAAAGGTTGAGACTACTATGTCAATGGAATGGAAAGAATTAGACCTCAATAATTCCGATTCACTCTTTACAGAAGCACTCCACTTATATGATTTATCTTTCCCTGATGAAGTTCGTGAAAGCCATGACCTTTTCCGCCGCAGTATAGCGTTAAGCTCAAGGGAGAATAAATATCACTTTCTCGTTGGCCTTGAGAATGGCAAGGTAATTTCATTGGCGACAGCACATTATTTCGCTAAAGCTAATTTTGGATACATTGTTTATTTGGCTGCCCATCCCGATAAACGAGGTGCCGGCTTAGGAAAGAAAACCATTCAGGAAATCGAAAGACGGCTC
>CAJGCH010000071.1 GCA_904501845.1 uncultured Bacillaceae bacterium
GATGTCGCCTTAGAGACAGCTGATATTGTCTTGATGAAGAACGATCTCCCGAAGATTGCTGAAGCCATCAAGCTCTCGAAAAAGATGAACCGCATCATACGCCAAAACGTCATCTTCTCTATTACCGTGATTATGGTACTGATATGCTCCAACTTCTTTCAAGTCCTAGACCTCCCATTTGGTGTCATCGGACATGAAGGAAGCACTATACTTGTCATACTGAACGGATTGCGCCTGCTTAAGTCGTGAGCCAGAGAGCCTGCTGCCTTTAAAGAATGGGAGCAGGCTCTTTATTTATGGAAAGAAGCAGCCTAGATGATTCGTCCTTAAAGGGAGGACAACGCTCAAAGGCCCATGCAAGGAAACTCGGTTCCGTGACTCCATTCTCTCCAAAAGAAAAAGACTCTCCTCAGGAAGGAAAGTCTTGTCTATTTCCTCGCACGATTTTGCGATAGGACGGCGTTTATTTCTCCGCCGACTATAATAACGAAACCAGATATATAGAACCAGAGCATTAAGACAATCAATCCGCCTAAACTTCCATACGTAGATGAATAGTTAGCGAAGGTGTTGATATAAAAGGAGAAGGCGAGTGATGATAGCGCCCATCCTACACTTGCAAACAGAGCTCCGGGCCAAGCTGATTTAAGAGGGATCTTCTTATCCGGGCCAAGCCAATAAAGCATCGTAAAGACGAACGTTGTGATAGCAATCGAAATCGTCCAGCGAAGCAGAGTATATAGAAAAGATGGCTGAAAGCCTAGGAAGTCAAAGATAACATCTAGAATCATTTTACCGAAAATAGGGAGCAAGAGTGAAATAACGACAACGATAATCATACCCAAGGTAAGTACAAGAGCTAGTGAGCGACTTACGATGAAGGAACGGCTTTCTTCAACATCATAGGCATGGTTGAGCGCTCGTATAATCGCATTAATACCATTGGATGCCGACCAAACCGTCGCCAGGATCCCAAAGGATAACAAGCCGCCATTACGGTTCTCCATGACTGTCATGAGACTGGACTCAAGCAAAGCGACAGATTCTTTCGGCACATATGCTTCCAGCATACGGATAATATCCTCCGTTGTTACCGGAAAATACGGTAACAGGGTAATCGTAAAGATTAACAACGGGAAGATTGATAATAAAAAATAATAGGCCAACTGGGCTGCAAGCCCAGTAATCTCACCATCTTTGATTTTTTCGTAAAGGTGCTTCATAATAGATTTCTTCTTATATCGATCAACTTCTGTCACGACTTTCGCCACATCAGTTCCTCCTTACATTAAGTGAGTTATTGGATGGAAGTAGAAGTGGCATTCTTATTAGTAGATGTTTGTTCATTCTCATTTTTATTCGTATGCTTATCAACGACAACTTCCTTCGTTTCTTTAATCACACCCGCTACCTGTGGCGGCACTTCCTTCATTTCATCTACCTTGCTTGAGATAAAGGCTACATCCTCACTGATTTGCTCAATACTTGTGCGAAGCTTGCTGCTCATTTCCTTCAAGCTTCCAACAATATCATCCGGATTCTTTGCCATTGACTTAGCATTGGTCATCATGCTCTTGCTGCCGGTCATCACCGAATTCCTTGTGTTTTTATCCAGAAGGCTGATGGCGATACCCGCAACCGCTCCACCTAAAATACCGAGCCATAATTTATTGCTTTTTTGGTTTCTCATATCCAATCCACTCCTTTTAGTTTTCTGTTTCATATTCATAGATTTACCTATATCTGGGGAGTTGTAAACATTATCTTGCCATTTCATCATTAAACCCGTCAAATAACACCTCTTTTTAACTATACGCAAAATAACCATTTGACAGCCGTATAGATAAATGGAAAAATAAAGGCTAACAATCATAAAAGCGAGGGATCCATTCAGTGGCAGATATATCAAAGAAAAGCCCGGAAAACATCGAGCATATCATTTCATCCATACAAGAAAAATTACAAATGATCAACGCTGCCGCCATGAGGCCAGAAAGCTTCACAGAGAGCTCCTATGAGGACTTGCTCGAGATTTATGAGATGGTCATGTCAAAAGACCGCTTCAGCCCAAGAGAGATGCAAGCCATTGTAGAGGAACTAGGCAATCTGAAGAAATAGCAAAAAGGGAAGGACGCAAGGGTGTCCTTCCCTTTTATGATTATTTAGAGAGAAGAGCCAGTGATTCACGGTTAAAAGCCGGGATGTCATCCGGCTGCCTGCTTGTGACAAGCTGTTCGCCGCACACGAAAACCTCTTGGTCATGATATGTTGCACCAGCATATTCTAAATCAACCTTGATGGATTTATACCCTGTCACATCGCGACCTTCAAGGGTCTTAGCCGTAATGAGCAACTGAGGTCCGTGACAGATAGCGAATACCGGCTTTTTCTCATCCATAAATGCCTTAGCGAATGTGACAAAGCGCTCATCGCCGCGAAGCTGGTCCGGAGAGAATCCGCCAGGGATAAATAATGCATCATACTCATTAGGGGAAACTTCATCAATACCCTTATCAATTGACACTTGTTCCTGGCCTTGCTTTCCTTTTACGGTTTGCCCCTTCTCCAAGCCAATTGTCACAACTTCATGACCAGCCTCACTGAAAGACTTGGCCGGGTCTGTGTATTCTACGTCTTCGAATAAATCTGTGATCACGCATGCAATTTTTTTACCCATTTCCATTCCTCCCGTTGTTATAAAATGTATTCTCACTTCCATTTCTTCCCGTCAAGAATGTTTATAAACCCATTTGAGGCAATTGAAAGAGGCTGGGACATAAGTATTTCAGTCAATAATTAACCCGAACTATTAGGAGATATTTTAATTAATATTTCGTCTTTAATAGTTAGGTTTTTTGTTATTTTCAATAGATTTGTTCATTTTGTATACCATTATTACTAACTAGGGAGCGGAGGCTACTCGGCTCCTGCGGGAAATAGAGGAAAGGCTGAGACCTCGCAGGCGTAGCTGAGGAGGCTAAAGCCTTCCTCCCCGCGGAAAGCTAGTGGCCGCAGCGCAATGGAACGAACTTATTCTTCCAACATAACCCATTGATAAGTGACATAGTCTCCTAAGATTTATTTAGATATCGTTCGTCTTTCAGGATCGTTTATAAGTTATGTCCCAGCCCCTCTTGGTTCATTCTTCATAATCATTCTATCCCCAAAGGATCTATAGCCAATAAGATTCCTAAATTGATGCCTTATCCGTTCTCTACTAAATTTCCAATCTATATATCGGCTAGTTCCTAATCGTTATAGCCGATAATGCCAATATGAGCAAATAGACTTACTTAGATTGGTATAGAAATAAACAGAAATAGACAGTAGTTCTTTTTTCCAAAAAGGATTGAAAACTGCCCAAATCAAGTAAATACCACTATTTCGATTTGATTTTTTTGACAAATATGTCGATGATAGCATTATTTTGTAATATTCTTGTCAAATATCTCTAATCATGCTGTAACCTATGAAACTAGGTTCTTAGTTATAGTAAGAAAGTAGATAAAAGGCGGTATAATTTACCAATTCCGTCAAATATATAAACGGGGGTCAATTATGAAAAAGTTAATCATCGCTATTACCATTCTGTTGTCGTCTGCTCTTTTGCCATTTGGACCTGGTCAATCAGATGCATCTGCTGCCTTTTCAACAAATAATGTAAATAAGATTGTCAACACAGGAAAGAAATACATAGGTACTCCCTATAAATGGGGCGGCACTACTCCAAAGGGGTTTGATTGCTCGGGGTTTGTGAATTACACCATCAAGAAAGCCACAGGCAAGACTGTGCCTCGTACATCAACAGCCCTCTACAAAAAAGGGACAAAAATCTCTAAATCTAAATTGAAAAAAGGCGATCTGCTATTCTTCAATACATCTGGCAGAGGGGTCTCCCATGTAGCCATCTATATGGGGAATAACAAGATGATTCACGCCGCATCAAAGGGCGTCAAAGTAGATACACTCAGCAATTCATATTGGAATAAACGGTATGTTGGCGCAAAACGCTACTAATACCATTAATAAAGCAGAGCCCGCATCAATAAGACTGTACAGTCCTGATGCGGGCTTTCATTTATCGTTTATTCCCTTGCCTTAATAGCGCATATAAATCTTCTTCTAACCTGATTGCATGAACCTCCGCCTGCTTCACGGCATCCTTAACCCCTGCATTGTAATAGTGGGGGCCAATCTGTTCGGCGAAGAAATCAAGAATCACACCGGCCGCCAATTCACCTATCTCCTCATCACGTTCCCGTTGATAGAAATATTGAATTTCACCGATGATTCGTCTTCTCTCATCCGCATTCCACTTCACTAACATCAAGACGGCCTCCTTTTGACCAAAAAAAGTAGAGGAGACATCTCCTCTACTTTATCTTACTCGATATCAGCCTTGAGCAACAGGCTTCTTTAATTTTCTTGTTAGCATCTGATGGGCATGTTCCACCAATTCATCACTAGGTGAGCTAATTTCAGAAAGCGGATATTTATATCCAAGCGCTTCCCATTTATAAACACCGAGCTGATGATAAGGCAGTATCTCAACCTTCTCGACATTTTCAAGTGTGCCGATGAAATCCCCTAATTGCTCTAGGTATTCATCCTGATCATTGATAGTTGGCACTAAAACGTGTCTAATCCAAACCGGCACTTTCTTATCAGAGAGATAGCGGGCAAATTCAAGAATCTGCTCATTCGGTTTGCCTGTCAGTTTAATGTGACGTTTACTGTCAATATGTTTAATATCCAGCAAAATCAAATCGGTGTATTTCAACAACTCTTCCAGTTCCTCAAGAAATTCCGGTTTATTCGCAAAGCATCCTCCAGAAGTGTCAATCGTTGTGTGAATGCCTTTTTCCTTACAGAGCTTGAATAGCTCAGTGACAAATGGCATTTGCAAGAGCGGTTCCCCGCCGCTTACCGTAATACCGCCGCCTGAAGCATCCATAAAGGCTTTGTATTTTACAACATCCTCCAAAATCTCTTCTGGGGTTACTTGTTTGCCCGTGCCTATTTTCCAAGTATCAGCATTATGGCAGTATTGGCATCGTAATAAACATCCTTGAGTGAATACAATGTAACGGATCCCTGGGCCATCGACTGTTCCACAAGTTTCAACAGAGTGAATATTCCCGTAAATCATGAGATCCCATCCTTTCTTTTTTCAAAAAATGTAAATGCGTTTCTATAAGAGAGTCTCCCTGCTTTGGACAGGGAGACTCTGCTCAATACTTAGGAGTATTTATTACATTGTTTCGTGGAACGTACGGTTGATAACATCGATTTGTTGCTCACGAGTCAACTTGATGAAGTTAACCGCATATCCGGATACACGGATTGTCAATTGCGGATACTCTTCTGGGTGTTCCATCGCATCAAGTAATGTATCACGGTTGAACACATTGATGTTCAAGTGGTGACCTTCTTTTGATGCATAACCGTCTAAGATTGCCGCAAGGTTTGCTTCACGTTGGTCTTCTTCACGTCCAAGGGCTTTTGGAACCATGGAGAATGTGTTAGAAATACCATCTAAGGAGCACTCATATGGAAGCTTCGATACAGAAGATAGGGAAGCTAGAGCACCTTTTGTGTCACGGCCGTGCATTGGGTTCGCACCTGGTGCGAATGGTTCGCCAGCGCGGCGTCCGTCTGGAGTATTACCAGTTTTCTTACCATATACTACGTTAGAAGTAATTGTAAGAATGGATTGTGTGTGCACAGAGCTGCGGTATGTTTTATGTTTTTTCAATTTAGTCATGAAGTTTCTTACAAGCTCAACTGCCATGCTGTCAACGCGATCATCGTTGTTTCCGTATTTAGGGAAGTCACCGATGATTTCAAAGTCAACTGCTACGCCGTTTTCGTCACGGATTGGTTTAACTTGTGCGTATTTAATCGCGCTTAATGCGTCAGCTACTACAGACAATCCAGCGATACCTGCTGCCATTGTACGAAGGATTTCAACATCGTGAAGAGCCATTTCAATGCGCTCATAGCTGTATTTGTCGTGCATGTAGTGAATAACATTCAATGTGTTGATGTAAAGCTCTGCAAGCCATTCCATTGTGTTATCGAACTTAGCCATAACTTCATCGAAGTCTAACACTTCAGAAGTAATTGGCTGGAAGCTCGGTCCAACTTGAACTTTAAGTTTTTCATCCACACCGCCGTTGATTGCATAAAGCAATGCTTTTGCAAGGTTAGCGCGGGCTCCGAAGAATTGCATTTGTTTACCGATGCGCATAGCAGATACACAGCAAGCAATACCGTAGTCATCGCCGTATTCTCTGATCATGATGTCATCGTTTTCGTATTGGATTGCACTTGTTTGGATAGACATTTTTGCACAGAAACGCTTGAAGCCTTCAGGGAACTTAGTAGACCATAATACAGTCAAGTTTGGCTCTGGAGCTGGTCCAAGGTTTGATAATGTGTGCAAGAAACGGAAGGAGTTTTTCGTTACAAGCGTTCTTCCATCCAATGCCATACCACCAATTGATTCTGTTACCCAAGTAGGGTCTCCACTGAATAATTGGTTGTAATCAGGCGTACGAGCGAACTTCACAAGGCGAAGCTTCATAACGAAGTGGTCAATGATTTCTTG
Organism: uncultured Bacillaceae bacterium; assembly: GCA_904501845.1. Classification (GTDB taxonomy): domain Bacteria; phylum Bacillota; class Bacilli; order Bacillales; family Pradoshiaceae; genus Pradoshia. The sequence goes on from CAJGCH010000071.1 coordinate 6,611, forward strand.
TGCTTCTTGTTCAGTCAATGTTCCTTCACGAAGATCACGTTCGATATAGATGTCAAGGAAGGAAGAAGTACGTCCAAGAGACATCGCCGCACCGTTTTGTTCTTTGATTGCAGCAAGGTATGCGAAGTATAACCATTGTACTGCTTCTTTTGCGTTTGTAGCTGGTTTAGAGATATCATAACCATAAATCTGTCCTAATTGTTTCAATTCACCTAACGCGCGAATTTGCTCACTTAATTCTTCACGTTGACGAATAACATCTTCAGACATTGTTCTTGAACCGTAGTTCTTCAATTCTCTCTTACGTTCTGCAATCAAGAAGTCTACACCGTACAATGCTACACGACGGTAGTCACCGATGATGCGTCCGCGTCCATATGCATCTGGAAGACCAGTGATGATACCAGCTTTACGAGCTAATTTCATTTCATCTGTATAAGCATCGAATACACCTTGGTTATGTGTTTTACGGTATTCAGTGAAGATTTTTTGAACTTCTTCATCTACTGTGAAGCCGTAAGACTCAGCTGCATTGACTGCCATACGGATACCGCCGAATGGTTGTAGAGAACGTTTGAATGGTTTATCTGTTTGGAAACCAACGATTGTTTCAAGCTCTTTATTTAAATATCCAGGACCATGTGAAGTGATTGTAGAAACAATTTTAGAATCAAGATCAAGGACGCCGCCTGCTTCACGTTCTTGTTTAGTAAGATCCATTACTTGTTTCCACAATTCTTTTGTTGCTTCTGTTGGACCTTCTAGGAATTCATCGTTACCAGTGTATGGAGTGATGTTTTTCATGATGAAGTCACGTGTGTTAACTTCTTTTTGCCAGTCGCCGCCAGCAAATCCTCTCCATGCATCTTGTGTTTTAGTTAATACTTGTTCCATATTTAAACCCTCCATTATCTTGCATTTATCATGCTTCAAATGATTGTTTTAATGACTGACTTGTAGGTATAACAGTTATCTATAATCAAATGATACATCCAAAATGTGAATTTGTGAACAACTTTTTTTCAAACATCTTGTGAAAATGCAATCATTCCTGTTGTATCAAGGGTTTCAGAGGATTATTAATTTTTTCCAATAAAAAAATCGATGTTTTTCAAGGAAACTGTTACATAAAAAAACACTAAAAAAACCTTTCTGTACTATAAAAGACCACCATTCAAATTGGCGGTCTCCACATCAATTCACTGGCTCTCTTTCCGCACTCTGTTCTTAAACGCTTCCTTGGTCACAATATATTCTTCTTCCGTTTCATGAATCTCATGGTTCCCGCCTGTTTCAGCGTGATGCGGGAACTCCCCTGGATGGCCTTTTTTCTTATGATTGAAGCTGGTGCCTCGGCTCATGATTTCACCTCCTTTACTGACTTAGCATCTCACAAAGGAGGTGAAATATGATTAATAGGAATAGACCGCATGCCTTAACAAAGCAGGCAAAACCTCAGTGGAAAAGGGAATATGCAATCGCTCAGTCCGCTTATGGGCATCCTTACCGTAAGGACCAATATTAACTGCCGGCACATCAAGATTTGCAATTAATTCAAGCGGGATGTTATACCCCTCCCCATAAAGAGGCATTTCTTTCTCCAATACCTTGGCTACCTTATCTTTATCACGAAGACGGAAATAACTCACATCAGACAAGCCTTGGAAGTAGGAACGAACTTTAATCTCTTCCTTAAAGTCTTGCCTCGCCTTATTAACGCAGCTGGCAACTACGCCCATTGCCTTTTGATCCTTCTTGTCATCTTTTAAATATACATGAGGATAATAAGGAGGAGACAGCATGATTAGATAGAAAGGAGCAAGGGATTTGAAATAAGAAGAAACAACCCCAGCGATAGCGGCTGTCAATTTCCCCATGTTCGTCCCCAAATCCTGCTCAAGCTTCTGTACATGCTCTTCAATTGCCTGACGGAACGCACTCCCATGTTCCTTGAGTCCCTTCTCATACAATTCCCAATATGTGTAGACACTGGGCTTAACAATCTTTCTTGTGTGACCATCATCTTGATAGCCTAATGATTGATAGGTTTTCCGAAGACGCTCTCCAATATATTTACTGCTTTCTATGCCAATATCCTTCAGCTTGCCCATCACTTCCTCCGGGCTTTGCTGCAGAGTGAGAATGTTCAAAAGAATATAGGCGCCCGTCGGCGTCTGTACATCATATGACTCCTTTAGATCCGTCAGCTTAAGGGTCGTCGGCAAAGGATTACGCTCTCCTTGCGCGCTTTCGAGAAAGACTGTCGAGAGCTCTGCCCTTTCAGCATACACACTCGCCATCCAAGCGGCATTCAACCCCTCAAGCGGTTCTCCCACATGTGTTTCTGTTCCGGTGCAATAAATGAGCGGAAGCATCTTCCCGACAGATCCCGTATAGAAATATTTCGACCTATCTCCCGGATACGCCCCAAAGCTAGGCTCTGAACAAATAGTCAGCTCATATTTCAGGCCAAATTGCGCTCGTATTTCTTCTAATACTCCAACTCCTGCAAACATCCCCGCCGAATACCTTTCCTCATCCGGAGTTGCCAAGAGAACAAGATTGTAACCTAAATCCTCCCGCTCACATACTTCCGATATCAGGGCAATATGGGCTGCAAGACCTGCCTTCATATCCATGATGCCCCTTCCAAAAATCCACTCGCCTGATTGCAGATCTTCTCTCGCATCATCAGGCAGTTCCTCTTTTTCCAAAGCCTTTGTATAATCCAGCGGAGAGAAAGCAAGAGGTGTAAGCCTTCCGAAATCCTCTACTCCCACGACGTCGTAATGGCTTAAGAGGATAATTGTCCTGTATGCTTCATCGCTTCCTTTATATAGACAGGCTACCGCTTTTCGATCAAGCGAATCATGCTTAATGGCTTTTTTAAAAATATATTCGGGATGCTTCCGGTAATAGGGCAATTCCATCAGCAGGGAGACTATCTCCTCTTCCATCCGCAGCTCGCCCCTTGTACCTGTTACGCTCGGAACCCTCACCAATCGGAGCAATAAATCTAAAATGCCTTCTTTTGTATTCCAATGCCCTGCATTCATAGCGTCCCCCTCTTTACATCTCTTTCATTTCTTTCCATTATAACTAAAATTAGAATATTCAGTTCATTATATTTGTTGCGAAAGCAGCACACTGTTTGGGATACTTGAAGAGACTAAGGGGTGAAAACATGATGAAAATAACCGGCATAACTCTCCATTATGTACAAATGAAGCTTAAGAACGCATTCACCAATAGCTTCGGTACCGTTCAAGACCGCAGCTTTATCATCATTGAGGCAAATACGAAAGACGGAATGACGGGATGGGGAGAATGCGTCGCCTTTGACCAGCCTTGGTACACAGAAGAAACCATTCAAACATGTTCACATATTTTAAAGGACATACTTATTCCTGCCATTATTGGACAGCATATTAACCACCCTGATGAACTGGTCTCTTTTTTCGCTCCAGTGCGCAGGAATCCGATGGCTAAAAGCGCTATAGAAGGCGCTATTTGGGATTTGTACGCCAAGAAGAAGGGTCTCTCTCTGGCAAATGTCCTTGGAGGAAAAAGGAAACAAATCGAAGCCGGCATTAGCATTGGATTGAAGAAAAATGACGAGGAGCTGTTTGCAGCGATTGATAACAGCCTTGCACAAGGCTACAAGCGAATCAAACTAAAAATCAAGCCAGGTCTGGACATTTCACTCATCAGCAAGGTTCGCCGCCGTTACCCTAGGATTCCAGTCATGGCAGATGCCAATTCTGCCTATACATTAGCGGACATGGATACTCTGCGCGAGCTTGATCAATATGGCTTAATGATGATTGAACAGCCGCTGGCCTATAATGACTTATATGAGCATGCCCTTCTACAAAAAGAGCTAAAGACAAAAATCTGCCTGGATGAAAGCATTCAATCTGCACACGACGCCTTGCAAGCCATCCGGCTTGGAAGCTGCCGGGTCATTAATTTAAAAATCGGCCGTGTCGGAGGACTGTCTGAATCCTTGAAAATTCTCAAGCTATGTGAGGAGGAGGGAATCGATGTCTGGTGCGGCGGGATGCTTGAAACCGGAATTAGCCGTGCACATACCATCGCCCTTGCATCCATGAACGCTGTCAACCTGCCCGGGGATATATCGAGCACCCAGAATTACTGGAATCGAGATATTACTGCACCAGAGGTCGTTGTCCTAAACGGCTGCATTGATACACCAGATAAACCAGGCATAGGCTTTGAAATAAATCGTGATGCACTTGAAGCCTTCACCGTTCGCAAGGAGCACTTCCATGCATAATCTTCCTCAGTGAGGGTAAAGAAAAGGAAACACGAATGGGAGATGATACCAAATGCCAAAAGACCAAAAGCAATTATCCAGAGGGAAAATGGACAACCCGGAAAACTCTCTCACGGATAAAGAGCATATTCTCGACAAGTTTGAAGAAGAGCAAAATGTCGATTCAATACCGATTGAGGACCTTCGGCAGGAGAATAAAGAAGAAAGGCATCCGCGTGATACGAAGCAATCCTCTTCAAGCGAGAAGAAGCTTAAACCTGAACAACAGGAAAAAATCGACTAAACAAAACACACCTGGCAATGGCCAGGTGTGTTATCTTTACTTTACTTTTCAGCAAGGGCTTCATACCCATCGTTTACTACAGACAGCTTCCCCGTCTCTGGATGAATGACCATTCCTGTCACCGGAATATGAGCCGGAATTAACGGGTGATTTTTAATCAGCTTTACACTCTCATTGACGCTTTCCTGCACATTTGAAAATCCTTTAACCCAATTGTTCACCTGGATTCCCACATTCTCTAAGGTCTGGAATGTTTCCTCAGGCACCCCATTGTCCTTCATCTTGCTGATGAAGGCTTCAGGTTCAATGGCGGACATTCCGCAATCCTCATGCCCAACGACGAATACTTCCTCAGCACCGAGCGCATGAATCGCTACAAGCACAGAACGCATCACGCTTCCGAATGGATGATTCACAATTGCGCCCGCGGTTTTAATGATCTTCACGTCTCCATTCGTAATATTCATCGCCTTCGGCAGGAGTTCCACCAATCTTGTATCCATACAACTAATGACAACCATCTTTTTATCCGGAAATTTATCTGTCTTATATGGCGCATATTCCTTCTTTTCCACAAATTCACGGTTGTGGTTCATAATCTCTTCTAACGTATTCATCAATCTGCCCCCTAAAAAATGCATATCTATCTTTTTATTGTACATAAGTTGACTAAATTATTAAAATAATATACAAATTTTAGAAAGCGGAAACTTA
>CAJGCH010000072.1 GCA_904501845.1 uncultured Bacillaceae bacterium
GCGTACGTTGAAAAAAGCGGTAAAAAGGATTGGACGTATAATCTTTGTTTTTTCCAAAAGACAATGATAAAGGTAAGACCAGCTGCCCAAATGGAGGCTGCCATTAGATGAATACTATTACTAATTACTAAAGCAGAGGATGGTTCGAATTCAAGCGAATGACCATTCAAACTTTTAGACAAAAGAAGAATCATAATCCAACCAAGATCACACCATTTATTCCGGAACAAAATAATAAAACCAATTAGTGAAGCAAAAAGCGAAATCAGCCACATCAAACCGAAATTCGTGCCGAACGGGAAATCGGGAGGAACAGCTAACCCTTTATCGGTGAAAATATTCAATTGAATCAATATCATCGATAGTAATCCAACGAGATGAACCATTTGAAACACAATTCCCCAGAATAAATACTTCTTCTGCAGGTCATTCGCATAATCTTGAATATACCTCCACCAAAATACCCAACCAATGATCAATAATAAGCCTATATAATAAATCGCTCTCATCATATAAATTAGCCATTCTGCCAAGTTGGCTTCAGCTAAAGTTGGTTCTGAATCAGAACCTGAATCCACCTTCATGACGTTTTCTTCACTACTTGGGTGTTGCGGTTCAGGTTCCACAATGTTACCTTGCCTATCTATTTGCGGTGTTGGATTCATATCAACTACGCTAAAATTATACGCACCTCTTATAGGGTGACCGTCATTCGATGAAATGACATAGTATTCGACCCTATAATTCCCCTCCTTTAGCTCCGGGAGTTCCAAGGTCATTTTTTTCTGGTTGTCGTTAAACCGAGGCGGATTAGCTGTTACCTCCTGCTGCTTTTCATTCGTTACCTTTAAAGAGGCAAGCTCTCTTTCAACCTTTTTATCAAACGTGATTATGACCTCTTTAGGCGACTTTTCCAATTGGCTATTAGGGACAGGCGATTCCTTTACAACAAACGAATGACCCAATACTTTGTCGGGGCTAAAAAGTATGAAGAATGAAAGGAAAAAAAGAAAAACAGTAAACAATTGTTTCATTTTAATCATCCTAAAACTCCTATCTAGAAAACCTTTTAAAATGGTATTCCTCCTGACTAAGCTGCTTTCTTCTATAAATTAAACTGAACCAGACATCTTACTTGCCTAAAGGCTCTGTCCGCTTAGCTCTTACCAGGGACACACGGACAGTCTTTTATCCTTCAACATCGGTTGACCTTCCCGTTCTGCTGCTCCTGCCACAGACAAACAATTTGTACAGAAGATGATGGCGTCCTTCCCGATTCGTATACTATTCTAAATGAACTAAAGTCCATACAATTTCAAATGGAGGACACCACCAAGTCATCAACGATGCCAGGAACAAAGAAATAATCTCATCACAATAAGCAAACAAAGGGTTAAGCTAGACTAACACGTTAAACAAAAGCTTCGTCTAATGATTTTTGAACATGCAAAAAAATTTCACTTTCTATTTCACCAAAAAACTTTCGATTAATTTCTTTTCTTCATGAAATCAGCCTGCATTTAACCAGTGTATCTGACTGATTTTGTCTTTCAAAATCGTTACAATCCTGCCATGATCATTTAATAGCTCAATAAAGTCAATCCCAACATTATAAATTTTCCCGCTGATTTTATTTTCTTCAGAACAGAGAGTCGTTTCGACCTCGACTTCTTGTCCTTTAAATTTAACTAACTCAAAATTCAAGGTATCCGTTAATCCTGCTAAATTTATTTCAAAAAAATCTCCACAGTCTTCGCAATCAAAATAAGGAAAATGAACGGGGATAAGAAATCTGTCTTTCAAGAAACGATGATCTTGGTCCCATTTATGTTCATCACAATGACATTGCTCAGATTTCAAGACGATAACCTCCTTTCATAGTATTATCTCAATATATGTAATTCCCCAGCTCTTTGAATGGGATTATCGCACAGGATAATACCCATATAACACGAGGGTCACATACCCATTCCCCCTCTTCCTTGTGAGTTTACAATACCAAAGACTAACGAGATCACAGCAAATGACTATAGCGTTTCCTTACATAACTTAATAATAAGCGAGACAAATATATCTCCATCAAAAAAAGAAGACAGCCCAGCTGTCTTCTTTCTTTATCCTATCCTTCTATTAAACTCCCTCATAAGCAGCCATCAGAATGTCTTCCAGTTCTGAAACAAGCGGCAATTTAGGGTTTGATGTTGTACATTGATCTTCAAAGGCACGTTCTGCCAGATGATTTAGTTTTTGCTCCAGTTCAGCTTTTTCTACGCCCTGGCCTTTCATACTCATATCAATGTCGAGTGATTTTCCGAGTTCAATTACAGCATCGACCAAAGAATTTACTCCTTCTTCTGTTGTGGAAGCAGGTAAACCAAGCATTCGTGCGATTTCTGCATAGCGTTCATCTGCACAGTAGCTTTCATATTTAGGGAAGATTGCGTGCTTCCTTGGTCGAATCGCGTTGTAGCGGATAACATGCGGCATTAGGATCGCATTGGCTCTGCCATGCGGAATATGGAATTCCGCTCCGATTTTGTGCGCAAGGCTGTGGTTAATACCCAGGAAGGCATTGGCGAATGCCATACCTGCCATACAGGATGCATTGTGCATTTTCTCGCGTGCTTCTTCATCCTTATTATTATCATAGGAAGCCTTCAGATAGTTGAATACTAAGTCGATTGCTCTTAGTGCGAGACTATCTGTGTAATCATTAGCCATTACGGATACATAGGATTCAATCGCATGAGTCAATACATCCATACCCGTGTCAGCCGTAATGCTTTTCGGCACGGTCATAACGAACTGGGAGTCGATAATGGCTACATCTGGTGTCAGCGCATAATCGGCTAATGGATATTTCACATTGGTTGCTTTATCCGTGATAACCGCGAACGGCGTCACCTCTGACCCTGTACCTGAAGTTGTCGGAATAGCGACAAATTGCGCTTTTGAGCCCAATTCAGGGTATTTGAATGTACGTTTGCGAATATCCAAGAATTTTTGTTTGATACCGAAGAACGTCGTTTCAGGCTGTTCATAGAAGAGCCACATACCTTTTGCCGCATCCATCGCTGAACCTCCGCCGATGGCAATGATGACATCCGGCTGGAAGGCATGCATTAATTTTGCGCCTTTGAAGACCGTTTCATCACTTGGGTCTGGCTCAACATCAGCGAACATGTCTATTGCTTCAATACCTTTGTTTTCTTGTAAATATCTCTTCACAATATCGATATATCCAAGGCGAACCATGCCTTCATCTGTTACGATAAATGCACGTTTAATGCGAGGCATTTTCGCCAAGTATTGGGTAGAATATTTCTCGAAATACACTTTTGGCGGCAATTTAATCCATTGCATATTATTGCGACGCTGTGTCATTTTCTTCACATTAATCAAGTGAGTCGCAGATACGTTCTCTGATATAGAGTTATTTCCGTAAGACCCGCAGCCTAGTGTAAGAGAAGGGATGAAGCCATTGTAAATATCACCGATACCGCCCTGGGCAGATGGTGCGTTAACCATTATGCGGCAAGCTTTCATACGCTTTCCGTATTCCAATTGAACCTCTTTGTCTGTGCTATGAATGACAGCTGAGTGGCCAAGACCGCCTAGATTCAGCATATTCATGCATGTTTTGTAGCCTTCTTCAGTGGAGTTCACTCGGATGCAGGCAAGAACCGGGCTTAATTTTTCTCTTGAGAGTGGATAATCAGCACCTGCTCCTTCTAGCTCAGCTATCAAGATTTTTGTATCAGCAGGTACTTCGAAACCTGCCATCGCTGCAATCTCTGCTGCAGGTTTACCGACAATATCAGGGTTGACAGCACAAGTATCTTTATTGATGACCAGGCTTTCAAGCTTTTTCAATTCCGCTTTATTAACGAAGTGGCAATTGTTCAGGATAAATTCCTTCTTCACCTCATCATAGATTTCCGTATCAACGATGATGGCTTGCTCAGAGGCACAAATCATTCCGTTATCAAATGTTTTGGAGAGGATAACATCATTAACAGCGCGTTTTATCTTAGCCGTTTTTTCAATATAACAAGGAACATTCCCTGGTCCAACGCCAAGCGCAGGTTTTCCAGTAGAGTAGGCGGATTTAACCATGCCCGACCCGCCTGTTGCCAGTACAAGAGCAACATCCTTATGATTCATCAATTGTTTTGTTGCCTCGATTGATGGCTTCTCTATCCATTGAATACAGCCTTCAGGAGCTCCTGCTTTGACTGCTGCTTCATGAAGAACCTCAGCTGCACGCTTAGAAGACTCTTGTGCAGAAGGATGGAAAGCAAAAATAATCGGGTTACGCGTTTTGATGGAGATCAATGCTTTGAACATAGTAGTGGAGGTTGGATTTGTAACTGGCGTGACCCCAGCTAGAATTCCTACAGGCTCCGCGATCTCAACAACCCCTGTTTGCTCATCTTCACTGATAACGCCAGCTGTTTTATTGTACTTAATGCTATGCCAAATGTATTCTGTTGCAAATATGTTTTTGGTGCATTTATCTTCGTAGACTCCACGGCCTGTTTCTTCGACTGCCAATTTCGCTAGCTGCATATGCTGATTAAGACCAGCAATGGACATTTGGTGGACAATTTCATCAATTGTCTCTTGATCAAAGGTTTCAAGGACTTGTAAAGCTTCTTTTCCTTTAGCGACTAAACCATCAATCATTTCTGTTACGGATAGAACTTCCTCAATCTCTTTTTCTTTGATAGACATGTATATTTCCTCCTATTCACGAGGGTCTATTATTGTCCCCCATGGTCAATTATCGTCCCTATTACGATAAAAATAATAACTAATCTGATACTTATATCTTATCTGAAAATTTACGATTTGTCTTTGGCAATTTTGTGAAACTTATAACAATTTAATTAATACAATCACTTTCTTTTCGCATTAACAGGAATAAATGTTAAAATTAGTGTGAATCATCACCATTTACGAAGCACCATCGACCGAAAGGAGATTACTATGTATAAAAAAGCATTACTCTCCATTCCGCTCATATTCTTGCTAGCGGCGTGTTCTTCAGATGAAGAAACCAACACAGCTAATGTGACTGAAGAAGAAAGAATTTATCAAAATAATTGTGCCTCATGCCACGGCAAGACGCTTGAAGGCTATGCTGGTCCAGAACTTGTGAACATAGGCAACAAAATGAGCAAGGATGAAATCCTGGAGACCATCAATAAAGGCGCCAACGGTATGCCGGCTGGTATTATTAAAGGGGAAGAGGCCGAAAAAGTAGCCCAATGGCTTTCAGCTAAAAAGTGATACAGACGCAGACGGAGAAATTCCGTCTTTTTTTCAGGAATGAGATATATACAGGAAACTATCACTTTTGCATAGAAGATTCCTCTAGACACAATTTTTGAATCATCTCTAGAATAAATCCTCAAAAACGAAAATCATAAAAAATATCCATTCTTTTCGTAGAGTGGATAAATTCCTAAGTTTAATCTTATTTTACACGAATCTTGTCACCGGCTATAATTTTATAATCATCGTCTAGCCCATTCCAATTCTTGATCTGGCTGATTGTACTTCCATATATTTCACTCAATGAATAAACAGTATCTCCATAAACAACAGTATGGTAGACCGGCTTGTTTTTTCTTGTTAAAGCGAAACTCATAGCAAGCCCATTTACATGTCCACGGGCTATTGCGTCAATAAAGGAAGCTGATTTTAATTTCGCCGCGTCCCTGCTATTATCAATAAATCCATTCTCGGTTAATAATGCTGGCATATTTGATTCACGCAACACATGAAAATTGGCTGTCTTTTTACCTCTGTCTTTGAAATCGACTACTTTCATAATCTCTGAATGGAGAGTTGATTGATAGGCTTTTGTTACTCCGCTTATCCCTGGATAAATATAGTCTTCGTACCCTTCTCCACCGCCGGCATTAATATGAATGGAGAGAAAGTAATCTGCTCCCCAAGCGTTCGCTTCATTTGTCCGTTCAGTTAACGTCAAATAGGAGTCATCTGTTCGACTCATTTTAACCGTGACATTATTATATTCCGACAATAATAGATTCTTTATATGTATAGCAATTTCTAATGTGAGCTCTTTTTCCTTTAAACCATTGCCAGTAGTTCCTGGGTCTGATCCTCCGTGACCTGGGTCAATAAAAATTTTCACCATTATCAATCACCTCAATTATATAGTATTTATTTTTGTCAAAAGTGCTATGGACAAGTTATCAAAATGAACAAAATTGATACAAAGACCCCCTCTGCAAGTGTGGGATGAATTTTTGTATGGCGAATAACTAATGATATAAAAAAGAGACGAACTTAAAAAGTTCGTCTCTTAAATCTTCATCAGCCTTTGTTTATTAACCGATAGAACCTTCCATTTCAAAGCTGATCAGACGGTTCATTTCAACGGCATATTCCATTGGCAATTCTTTTGTGAATGGCTCAATGAAGCCCATAACAATCATCTCTGTTGCTTCTTGCTCAGAGATTCCGCGGCTCATGAGATAGAATAATTGTTCTTCAGAAACCTTAGATACCTTCGCTTCGTGCTCAAGTGAAATATTGTCATTATGAATCTCATTGTATGGAATTGTATCTGAAGTAGATTCATTATCCATAATGAGTGTGTCACACTCGATGTTAGAACGAGCGCCGTCCGCTTTTTTACCGAAGTGGACAATACCACGGTAAGTTACCTTTCCGCCTTGCTTAGAAATAGATTTCGAAACAATAGTGGAAGAAGTATTTGGTGCTAAATGAATCATCTTCGCACCTGCATCCTGATGCTGGCCTTTACCGGCAATCGCGATTGACAATGTCATGCCGCGCGCACCTTCGCCTTTAAGGATACATGCAGGGTATTTCATTGTAAGCTTAGAACCGATGTTACCGTCAACCCATTCCATTGTTCCGTTCGCTTCAACAATGGTACGTTTTGTAACCAAATTGTACACGTTGTTTGCCCAGTTCTGGATGGTTGTGTAACGGCAGTAGGCATTTTCTTTAACAATGATTTCAACAACCGCACTGTGAAGGGAGTTTGTTGTGTACACTGGTGCTGTACATCCTTCTACATAATGCACAGATGCATCTTTATCAACGATGATTAATGTACGTTCAAATTGACCCATGTTCTCAGAGTTGATGCGGAAGTAAGCCTGTAATGGCGTATCCACTTTAATGCCTGGCGGAACATAGATGAATGAACCGCCTGACCAAACAGCTGAGTTCAATGCAGCGAATTTGTTGTCAGATGGAGGAATAACCTTTGCCCAGTGCTCACGGAAGAGTTCTTCATTCTCACGCATGGCAGAGTCTGTATCTTTGAAGATGATGCCCATATTCTCAAGGTCTTCCTTCATATTATGGTAAACAACTTCGGATTCATATTGAGCAGAAACACCTGCCAAATATTTTTGTTCTGCTTCAGGGATACCTAATTTATCAAAAGTTCGTTTAATTTCCTCAGGTACTTCATCCCAAGATTTCTCTGATTTCTCAGATGGCTTAACATAGTACGTAATTTCATCAAAGTTAAGCCCGCTTAGATTGCCGCCCCATTGTGGCATAGGCATTTTGTAGAAATGTTCAAGTGACTTCAAGCGGAAGTCCAGCATCCATTGTGGCTCGTTCTTCATGCGGGAGATTTCTTCAACGATTTCTTTTGTCAGTCCGCGTTTAGAACGGAAGATGGAAACGTCCTTATCATGAAAGCCGTACTTATAATCACCGATTTCAGGCATTTTTTTTGCCATTGATCGCTTCCTCCATTCTTTCGGGTTAAAACCCGGTGTTTTGTATTATTCCTTAAGACCTTTTTCCATTGCCTTCCAAGCTAGTGTGGCACATTTGATTCGTGCCGGGAATTTATTAACTCCTTGGAGGGCTTCTATGTCGCCTAGGTCTATATCGTCTTCCTCATAATCCTTGCCTTGCATCATATCAGAGAAGATGGAAGCAAGCTTCATCGCTTCCTCTACATTCTTCCCTTTGATTGTTTGCGTCATCATCGATGCGGAAGACATGGAGATGGAACATCCTTCCCCATCGAATTTCGCATCCTTGACAATGCCATCCTCCACTTGGAGTGTTAAGTGGATTCGATCTCCGCACGTCGGGTTATTCATATCAATAACCAAACTGTCTCCTTCAAGAGACCCTTTATTGCGAGGATTTTTATAGTGATCCATGATTACCTGTCTGTAAAGGTTATCTAAATTATTAGAAGCCATTACTGAAATACTCCTTTGTTTTAACAAGTCCTTCGGCCAAACGGTCGACATCTTTTTCCGTATTGTATAGATAGAAGCTTGCCCGTGCCGTTGACGAAACATGTAACCATTTCATTAATGGCTGTGCACAATGATGTCCTGCTCGGATGGCAATTCCCTCAGAGTCCAGTACTGTAGCAACGTCATGCGGGTGAACATCCTCCAGATTGAACGTGATAACGCCCGCTCTTGCTTCCGGATTTTTCGGGCCGTAAATCGTCAGTCCTTCAATAGCCCCTAGTTTCTCCATCGCATAGGCTGCCAGCTTATGTTCATGTGCCTCTATATTCTCAAGACCAATTTCATTAAGGAAATCAATTGCAGCTCCCAGACCGATTGCTCCTGCGATAATCGGCGTTCCTGCCTCAAACTTCCACGGAAGCTCCTTCCAAGTGGATTCCTGCAATCCGACGAAGTCAATCATCTCTCCGCCAAATTCAACCGGCTCCATCTCTTCAAGATACTTCTTCTTCCCATAAAGGACACCAACGCCTGTCGGTCCGCACATTTTATGGGCTGAGAAGGCGAAAAAGTCACAATCAAGGTCTTGGACATCCACTTTAATATGAGGGGCACTCTGTGCTCCGTCCACCACCATAATTGCTCCGTTTTCATGGGCAATCTCTGCAATTTCCTTTATTGGGTTAATGACGCCGAGCACATTGCTTACATGCATGATCGATACAATTTTTGTGTTGGGTGTAATAATCTCTCTCGCATCATCAAGAGAAATTGTGCCGTCTTCCTGCAACGGAATGTACTTCAAGGTCGCCCCTGTCGCCTTCGCTGTTTGCTGCCAAGGGATGATATTACTATGGTGCTCCATCATGCTGATGACAATCTCATCGCCAGGCTTCAGGTTAGCTCGTCCATAACTTACGGCAACCGTATTGATGGAGGTTGTTGTCCCTCTTGTGAATACAACCTCCTCTATGGAATGAGCATTAATGAACTTTCTTACCTTTTCGCGTGCATTCTCATAGGCATCCGTCGCGATGGTCCCTAAAGTATGGACCCCGCGATGGACATTTGAATTATAGCGTTTGTAGTAGTCTTCTATGGTCTGAATGACGGACAGCGGCTTCTGTGAGGTTGCAGCACTGTCTAGATACACAAGCTCATGACCATTGACTTCTTGCTTAAGGATAGGAAAAAGCTCTTTAATATCAGTTCTGAACATTACTTAACTTTCCTTTCAATTACCTCAGTCAATTGCTTCTTGACTGCTTCTACAGGTAATTGATTAACAACTGGCGCTAAGAAGCCGTGGATGATTAGTCGTTCAGCTTCAGTTTTTGAGATTCCTCTGCTCATCAAATAGTAAAGCTGAGTAGGATCGACGCGGCCAACGGAAGCTGCGTGACCAGCTGTTACATCATCTTCATCAATTAGCAGGATTGGGTTTGCATCTCCGCGCGCCTCTGGGCTTAACATCAATACGCGTGATTCCTGAACTGCGTCTGATTTCGTTGCCCCATGCTCAATTTTCCCGATACCGTTAAAGATAGAGGATGCAGCATCTTTCATAACACCGTGCTTCAAGATATACCCGTTGGAGTTCTTGCCGAAGTGAATTACTTTGGTTGTGAAGTTCTGTTTTTGGTTCCCAGTTCCGACAACAACCGTTTTTGTATCACCATAAGCTCCATTTCCATGAAGGTTTGTGATGTTTTCAGAGATTGTATTGCCATCATTCATCAAGCCAAGCGCCCACTCAACGCGGCCGTCATTTTTAACATATGCATTACGGTTTACATATGTTTGCATATCTTTAGACAGCGTATCAACTGCACCGTATTTCACTTGTGCATTATTGCCGACAATGACCTCAGAAATCAAGTTTCCGAGAACTGGTTTGCCCTCTGCCAAGGAAATATAGTTTTCTACATAAGTGACAGAGCTGTTATCCTCAGCCACGATCAATACGTGGTTATATAAATCTGCTTCATTATTATCGATGACAAAGACCGCTTGAATTGGTTCTTCAATCACGACATTCTTTGGTACATATAAGAATACGCCGCCATTGAATAAAGCTGCATGAAGGGCTGTCAATTTATTCGTTGTCACTGGGACACTTTTAGTCATGAAATACTTCTGAACCAGCTCAGGATGTTCCTTTGCCGCATCTTGAAGGTTCATGAGGATAACACCCTTATCTTGAAGCTCCTTAGAGAGCGTCAAATGGGCCGCTGTGTGATTTCTTTGGATATAAAGGCTTCTGTCCTCTCGAGGATTGAGCAAGCTCTTTACTTCATCAGGAAGATTGTCAAGGGACGCATAAGGCTCGCTGTCGACCTCGCTCACTTTCATATTCTCCAGGTTCCATTTATCAATCTTTGTTTTGTCTGGTTTTGGCATAGGAGTCACACTGGCTTGGGAAAGTGCTTCTAGGCGAAGGCTTTCAAGCCAGGCAGGCTCACTATGTGCTTTTGAAAAAGAGGTGATTGCGTCTTTTTCAATTGGTAACGTAGTTTCTGTTGTCATAATGATCCTCCTATTGCTTAAGCTTCGATTTCTACTGTTTCGTCTTCAATGCCTAGCTCTTCTTTAATCCACTCATAGCCTTCAGCCTCTAGACGTTGCGCAAGCTCTGCACCGCCGGATTTCACGATTTTCCCTTGCATCATAACATGTACATAATCAGGCGTGATGTAGTTCAATAGGCGTTGGTAGTGAGTGATCATTAAGCAGCCAAAATCTTCGCTTCTCATTTGGTTGATTCCTTTAGAAACAACTTTTAGAGCATCGATATCAAGACCGGAGTCAATCTCATCAAGAATCGCGATAGATGGTTCTAGCATCATCAATTGAAGGATTTCATTACGTTTCTTCTCCCCGCCTGAGAATCCTTCATTCAAGTAACGCTGTGCCATGTCTGGATCCATTTCCAATAGCTCCATTTTCTTATCCATTTCTTTGATGAATTTCATCAATGAAATCTCATTTCCTTCTTCGCGTTTGCTGTTGATTGCAGAACGCATGAAGTCAGCATTTGTTACGCCGGAAATTTCACTTGGATATTGCATAGCAAGGAATAAACCAGCTTTCGCGCGCTCGTCTACTTCCATTTCAAGCACATCTTCTCCGTCCATTGTGATAGATCCGCTTGTTACTTCGTATTTAGGGTGCCCCATGATTGCTGAGGATAATGTAGATTTCCCTGTACCATTTGGACCCATGATTGCATGGATTTCTCCACCTTTAACCTCAAGGTTGACACCTTTAAGAATTTCTTTGCCATCGATTTCAACATGTAAATCTTTGATTGTAAGTACTGAACCAGCCATACTTATACCTCCAATATTATAGTCATCTAAAGTTTTAGATTATTTCTATTCTCAATTTATTCTCATTCTAATCTTATAACAAATCGAATTTAGATTCAACTTTTTGAACCCTCTAAAGCCCATGAACCATGCATGTTCTCTTGCCATAACAATTCCTGTTTAAGGATATTATAAAGTTAATTTATGAGAAAGAAAAGAACCAGCAATTGTATGCTGGCTCTTTTCTTTCTCATTGTCTATAGGATCTTAATTAAAAGACTCGTCGGTTCAAATCA
>CAJGCH010000073.1 GCA_904501845.1 uncultured Bacillaceae bacterium
AGTCAGGGTCCCCTTCTTCTGCTATTCTCTTTTGCTTCGCGAGCGCGGCTGCTTTAGCTTTTGCTGCGGCCGCGGCTTTCTTCTTCGCTAGGTCATCTGTGTCTGCGTTCTCTTCTTCTGCCATTCTCTTTTGCTTCGCGAGCGCAGCGGCTTTGGCTTTTGCTGCGGCGGCGGCTTTTTTCTTTGCTAAATCATCTGGATGCGCTTCCTCTCCTTCTGCCATTCTCTTTTGTTTTGCAAGGGCGGCAGCCTTTGCCTTGGCAGCAGCGGCTTTTTTCTTTATGAGATCTTCTGCTTCAGCTGATTCCTTTTGATTTTCTAAGGTGACGGTCTTTTCTGTGCCTGATTGCTCTTTCGGCGTATCAACGAGATTTTTCCTTGCTCGCCGCTTGGCGTTTTCCTCCGCCATTCTTTTCAGCACTTCGATATCCTTTCGACCCATCTACATCACCTTCTTCCCGGTCCTTGCCTCATAAGCGATTTTCTCTTTCAATTTATTGATTCCATAGATAAGGGCTGCTGGATTGGGCGGGCATCCTGGTATGTAAACATCGACTGGCACGATTTGATCGACGCCTTTAACTACACTGTATGATTTTACATATGGTCCGCCTGCAGTCGCACATGATCCCATCGCTATGACCCATTTGGGTTCAGGCATTTGATCGTAAAGACGGCGCAAGATGGGAGCCATTTTCTTTGTGACGGTACCGGAGACAATCATGACATCTGACTGGCGCGGAGATGTACGGAAAAAGGAGCCGAAACGGTCAACATCATAATGCGAGGAGCCGACAGCCATCATTTCAATCGCACAGCAGGCAAGTCCAAATGTTAAAGGCCACAGCGAATTGCCCCGGGCCCATCCCTTGACTTGCTCTAGGGTAGCAAAAAAGATATTTCGTTCAAGCTCGGCCTTTTCATGTGCGGTAAGCTGATTGAGATTCAATTCCATTTGAGCACCTTCTTTCTCCAGGCATATGCCAGTCCAAGGATGAGCATGAAGACGAATATCAGCATCTCAATAAGCGCAAATATGCCTAGTTTCTCATAGGCCACTGCCCATGGATAGAGGAATACGGTTTCTACTTCAAATAAAACAAACAAAAGCGCGAATATGTAATAACGGACATTGAATTGAACCCGTGAATCATGAAAAGGCTCCAGTCCACTTTCATAGGTGGTGCGCTTTGCCTCCGTCGGCTTATTTGGTCTAAGAATTTTCCCCAGGGTGAGCGCGACGACCGGAAGCAGGATACCAAGGCACAAAAAAATCAGAACGATTAGGTAATTGTTCTGATACCAATGCAGCGATGCCATCTTTACCCCTCCGATTTCTCGTATTTTTTAGGCAAGGATTCTCTAATTATACAAAAATTGTAAGCGTATACATTATAACATTACCAAGCAAGGCTGTCGATATGCCGTGCAGACCTTTTAGTCTGGGTACAGCCCGCAACCCCAGTACTAGTATGTATATTACGGGCAGCGGAAGTTATGAATATTATTGAGGGAACGATGAACAGGAGTAGCGGATGCAATTGAAAGGTGTCGAAACATACGAGGTGAGGAATTGATTTCAGAGAGGAACTATCACTGAGGTGCGTCTTATGATGGATGGCCTTATGAATCGTGGGCAGCACTGTATAAGCTCCCATATCAAAATGGCGGTTTTAAAGAGACTCACGTGAAAAAACGCAGATTTCATTCAAATTAACCCGTCAGCTTGTCTATTTTAACCTTTTGTGGTGTCCAGGGGTTTCATTTTGGATAGGATGATAGCTGATTTCATGATTTAGGGGCGATTTCCAGCCGGTTAAGGGCGAAAAACGATGGTTTATGAGCGAAATCTTAGTGTTTAAGGGCGAATACACCGGAGTTATGGGCGAATCGATGTATTTATGAGCGGAATAATCGGGGTATGGGCGATACAGGAGCTGTATGGGCGCTTTTCGCAGAGTATGGGCGATTATCTGGAGGTATGGGCGAAAAATCAGAAACGAAACTCCCTCATCAACGGATAAAACAAAAACCTTCAAGACTGCGATTGACTCGCTCATCTTGAAGGTTTTTTCATAAGATCAATGTTGTTGTTCAGCAATATCTAGACGGTTTAAAGCACGCTTGAGTGCCATTTCGGCGCGGTGTGCGTCGATTGCAGCTTGTCTGTCTGCAAGACGTTTTTCTGCGCGCGCTTTGGCCTGTTTGGCGCGAGCAATGTCAATGTTCTCAGCACGTTCAGCTGACTGGGCAAGAATAGTGACTTCTTGGCCGTTTACTTCGACGAATCCGCCGGATACGGCAACCCATTCGGTATTGTTGCCGGTCTTCAAACGGACAGCGCCAATATCAAGCGGCGCGACCATTGGAATATGTCCGGCAAGAATGCCTAGTTCTCCAGTTTTAGCTTTAGTGCTGACCATTTCCACTTCTTCTTCCAATACAGGACCGCCAGGAGTAACTACAGAAACTTTAATCGTTCTCATATATGTGCCCTCCTATAGGATCCGCTTGGTTTAAGCTTCTACGCCCATTTGCTTAGCTTTTTCAACCACGTCTTCGATGCGGCCGACTAGGCGGAATGCATCCTCAGGAAGGTGGTCATGCTTACCGTCAAGGATTTCTTTGAATCCTTTAACAGTTTCTTTAACAGGTACGTAAGAACCTTTTTGGCCAGTGAACTGCTCTGCCACGTGGAAGTTTTGAGATAGGAAGTTTTGGATACGACGTGCACGTGCAACCGTCTGTTTGTCTTCCTCACCCAATTCATCCATACCTAGGATGGCAATGATATCTTGCAATTCTCTGTAACGTTGAAGCGTTGATTGAACCGCACGAGCTACTTCATAGTGCTCTTCTCCAACGATATCTGGAGCAAGGGCGCGAGAAGTGGAAGCTAGCGGATCCACCGCTGGGTAGATACCCATCTCGGATAGTCTACGCTCAAGGTTTGTTGTTGCATCTAAGTGGGCGAATGTTGTAGCCGGAGCCGGGTCAGTGTAGTCATCGGCTGGTACATAGATTGCTTGGATAGATGTAACAGAACCTACGTTAGTAGATGTGATACGCTCTTGTAATTGACCCATTTCAGTCGCCAATGTTGGCTGGTAACCAACGGCAGAAGGCATACGTCCAAGAAGGGCGGATACTTCAGAACCGGCTTGTGTGAAACGGAAGATGTTATCGATAAAGAACAATACGTCCTGGCCTTGAACATCACGGAAGTATTCAGCCATTGTCAAACCAGTCAAGGCAACACGCATACGTGCTCCAGGCGGCTCGTTCATTTGTCCGAATACCATCGCTGTTTTCTTGATAACGCCAGAGTCTGTCATTTCGTGGTAAAGGTCATTACCTTCACGTGTACGCTCACCAACACCGGCGAATACAGAGATACCGCCGTGCTCTTGAGCGATGTTGTTGATCAATTCTTGGATCAAGACGGTTTTACCTACACCGGCACCACCGAATAATCCAATCTTACCGCCCTTGATGTAAGGAGCGAGCAAGTCTACTACTTTGATACCTGTTTCAAGGATTTCAACTTGAGTAGATAATTCTTCAAATTTTGGAGCTTCTCTATGGATAGGGTCTTTTTGATAATCCCCTTCCAAAGCAGGATCTAGGTCAATTTTCTCTCCCAATACGTTGAATACGCGACCAAGGGTTACGTCTCCAACTGGTACGGAAATTGGCGCTCCTGTGTCGATTACTTCCGCGTTACGGACTAATCCGTCTGTGGAAGCCATCGCAATTGTACGAACCGTATCATCGCCTAAGTGAAGAGCAACTTCCAAAGTGAGGTATTCCGCTTCATCAGCTGGAGCTCCTTTGGAAATATTAATCTTCAGAGCGTTATAGATCTCAGGCAGTTTGCCGTTTTCAAAACGAACGTCGACAACCGGACCCATGACTTGAGTAACGCGTCCTATGTTCATTCCATTCCCTCCTATTTACTCTAATGCCGAGTGAGTGCTTCAATCTATTGTTTATCCATTTATCTATTCGAGTGCGGCAGCTCCGCCAACAATCTCGGTAATCTCTTGTGTGATCGCAGCTTGACGGGCACGGTTGTATGTGAGCGTGAGTGAGCCGATAAGCTCAGAAGCGTTATCTGTCGCACTCTTCATCGCTGTCATACGGGATGCGTGCTCGCTTGCCTTGCCGTCCAATAGCGCGCCATAGATAAGGCTTTCCGCATATTGTGGGAGCAACACTTTAAGAATTTCTTCTTGATTCGGTTCAAACTCGTAAAGCGTTGAGGCTTTGTCTGAATCAACACTTCCAAGAGGCAACAATTTCTTCTCTGTTACCTCTTGAGAAATAGCACTGATAAAGTGGTTGTAATACATATAGATTTCATCCACTGTTTCATCTGCGAATAATTTCACCGTACTGGATGTAATTCCTTTAATATCATCAAAAGTCGGCTGATCAGAGATCCCAGTAAGCTCTTGGATGACGTTCATTCCGCGCATGCGGAAGAACTCGCTGCCCATACGTCCAAGTACGATAATGCCGTACTCATCCGGGGACTTATGGCGCTCACTGATTGTCTGATACACCTTTCTCAAGACACTGCTGTTATATGGTCCAGCCAATCCGCGATCGGAAGTGATAACTACGTATCCAGTTCTTTTCACAGGACGCGAGACGAGCATCGGATGGGATGCATCCTTGCTACCGTTCGCGATGCTTGATACGACCTCTTGGATTTTCTCCATGTACGGTACAAAAGCTTTCGCGTTTGTTTCGGCACGATTCAATTTGGAGGCGGAGACCATTTGCATGGCTTTTGTGATCTGGCTCGTTTTCTTTGTTGATTTTATACGCGCGTCTATATCACGTAATGATGCCATTCATTCTCACCATCCTTCTTATTAATGCCTATCCTGTTATTCCGATACAACAAATTGTTTTTTGAATTCAGTAATTGCCGCGTTCATATCGCTTTCTTCCGGAAGTTTTCCAGTTGATTTGATATGTTCATAAAGTTCATTGTGGTTGCGGCCAGTCCATTCGATGATTTCAGCTTCGAAGCGTCTGATATCAGCGAGTGGAATATCATCTAAGAATCCGCGAGTCAAGCAGTATAGGATTAATACTTGCTGTTCTACACGAAGCGGTTTGTGAAGGTCTTGTTTCAATACCTCAACCGTACGTGCACCACGGTTCAATTTCGCTTGTGTCGCTTTATCCAAGTCAGAACCGAATTGGGAGAAAGCTTCAAGCTCACGGAAGGATGCCAAATCCAGACGAAGTGTACCGGCAACGCTCTTCATTGCTTTAATTTGAGCAGATCCGCCTACACGGGATACGGAAAGACCTGCGTTGATGGCAGGGCGTACGCCGGAGAAGAATAAGTCAGATTGCAAGAAGATTTGTCCATCTGTGATGGAGATAACGTTTGTTGGGATGTAAGCAGAGATATCGCCTGCTTGTGTTTCAACGAACGGTAATGCTGTGATAGAACCAGCACCTAAAGTATCATTCAATTTAGCTGCACGCTCGAGCAAGCGGGAGTGCAAGTAGAATACATCCCCTGGGAAGGCTTCACGGCCTGGAGGACGACGAAGGAGCAAGGAAAGCTCACGGTAAGCCGCAGCTTGCTTGGACAAATCATCGTACACGACAAGAACGTGCTTGCCTTGGCGCATGAAATACTCACCCATTGTTACGCCGGAGTAAGGAGCCAAGTATAATAGCGGCGCCGGCTGAGAAGCAGATGCTGATACAACGATTGTGTAATCGAGTGCACCATACTTACGGAATGTTTCAACTGTTCCACGAACGGTTGATTCTTTTTGACCGATGGCAACATAGATACAAATCATGTTTTCATCCTTTTGGTTAAGGATTGTATCTACTGCAACGGATGTTTTACCAGTTTGACGGTCTCCGATGATCAATTCACGTTGTCCGCGTCCGATTGGAACAAGGGCATCGATAGCCTTGATACCAGTTTGAAGCGGTTCATGAACGGATTTACGGTCCATAACGCCTGGTGCATTGTTTTCGATTGGAAGTGTTTCAGTCGTTGCGATTGGACCCATGCCATCAAGCGGTTGTCCTAGTGAGTTAACAACACGTCCAATAATGGCCTCACCCACCGGTACCTCCATGATGCGTCCTGTGCGGCGTACTTCGTCGCCTTCTTTAATGTCGCGGAAAGGACCGAGGATAATAACACCGACGTTATTCTCTTCCAAGTTTTGCGCCATACCTACTACACCGTTAGAGAACTCAAGAAGCTCTCCGGACATGGCGTTGTCCAATCCATGAACACGCGCGATACCGTCACCGACTGTAATAACCGTGCCGACTTCGCTCACTTCTATATCAGATTGATAGCCTTCAATTTGTTTCTTAATCAGCGCGCTGATTTCTTCAGCTCTGATGCTCATGAATTTCACCCCTAACTTCTATTATTAACCGAGCAGACTGCGCTCTAAGCGGTCGAGCTTTCCTTGGACCGTACCATCAAAAATACGGTTGCCGATACGAATCTTGATGCCGCCTAAAAGACTGCTGTCTACGATATTTTCAATGCGCAATGCTTGTTTTCCAATTTTACGGGCAAAAACCTTCGAAATGCCTTCTTGCTCCGCTTTGGATAACGGCCGTACAGAGTAAACCTTCGCGTCAACGATACCTGTTTGCTCATTCACCAGCATGATGAATTCATCTGCAAGGTCTGGCACGATTGTTTCCCTGTGGCGTTCAACAAGAAGCATCAACAGGTTTTGGATGGAAGGAGAAGCAGTCGCGAAAGCAGTTGCAATCGCCTGTTTCTTGTTTTCCATAGAGACCTTTGGATGTTCAAGGAACTCGATAAAACGGCTGTTTTTTTCAAAAACTTCTTTCACCGTTCTGATTTCCGTTTCCAAGCGGTCGATTTGGTTTTCTTCCTTAGCAATCTGGAAAAGAGCATTTGCATAGCGTTTCGCTGCAAGTGTATGACTCATCGCTCTTCTCCTGCCTCTTGAATGTATTCATTGATCAATTTTTCCTGGTCTTTTGCACTAAGTTCTTTTTCAATCACTTTAGACGCAATTAGGACAGACAAGGATGCAACTTGTTCACGAAGGGCAGCAACGGCTTTTTCTTTTTGCTGTTCGATTTCGCGGGTAGCTGATTCTTTCACGCGTTCAGCTTCCTGGCGTGCCAGTGCAATGATTTCTTCACGCTGAGTTTCGCCATGCTTCTTAGCCTCTTCAATAAGAGCTAATGATTCCTGACGTGCTTCCTTCAGCATTGTACGTTGTTCTTCAAGCAGGGCAGCGGCTTCTGCGCGGCTTTTCTCTGCAGATTCGATTTCGTTCGCAACATGAGATTCACGTTCTTTCATGATTCCCATAAGCGGACCAAAAGCAAATTTCTTCAGTAAAAGCATCAAGACGATGAATGCCACCAATTGGAAGATGATGTCACCCGTATTCAATCCAGCGTGCGCTGTTGCTCCGAGTACCAAATTATTAAATAACACCCCTATTTCACTCCCTTCAGAAGTCTTTACATGCATTATAATCGAGCCGCCTGTAGCAAACGGCTAATATTCAAAGTCATAAAGGAATGGCGAAGATACCTGATTTAAGATTCTCCGCCATCAAAATTGTCAATTATCTGTTCAATACCATGAACGCGATAACAACCGCGATGATCGGAATCGCCTCAACTAGTGCTACCCCGATGAACATTGTTGTTTGAAGCATTCCACGCGCTTCAGGTTGACGTGCGATACCCTCTACTGTACGAGATACGATCATACCATTACCAATACCTGCTCCAAGAGCGGCTAAACCGATTGCGATTGCTGCTGCGATAACTCCCAAACTCATTATGAAGTTCCTCCTTTAAATTGTATAACTAGTATTTTGGATTTTTTTATATTATTAATGGTCTTCGCTGACTTTGTGAGCCATGTAAACCATCGTTAACATCGTAAAGATAAACGCCTGGATTGCTCCAATGAAAATACTGAATGCCTGCCAAACCATTGTTGGCGCAAAAGCAACAATGTGTCCCCAGAAGCCTGTTGCCAGTGAGCCTGCCAAAAGACTGAGCAAGATCTCACCCGCATAAATATTACCGAATAGACGCAAGCCCAGTGTAAGGGTGTTCGCAAACTCTTCAATAATCTTTAAGGGAAATAAGAAAGGCATTGGTGCCACAAAGTTTTTGCTGTAACCTTTAAGTCCGCGCATCTTGATGCCGTAGAAGTTGGTTAACACGACAATCATGACAGCGAGCGTAAGGGCAATAACTGGATCAGCTGTCGGTGATTTCCACCACAGATCTCCATTATAGGTAACTGAGAACGGCAAGCCGAGCATATTCGATACGAATATGTACATGATTAAGGTCGTCCCAAGGATTAGGAAACGTCCGCCTGTGTTCCAGTCCATGTTGCTGTTGATGATATTTCTTACGAAGTCGATTACCCATTCCATGAAGTTCTGCATACCGGTAGGCTTCACTGCTAATTTCCGGGTGGACAGGACAGCAATGAGAAAGACAATGACACTCGCTACCGTGATCATCAGAACGTTACCTAGGTTGAAGGTAAGACCAAAAAGTTCTAGTGTTGGTGCTCCATGATTCAATCTATATTCACCTCTTTTCCCCCCGCCAAGTGTTATGGATTAGTAAATCTATCATAACGACAAGATAACCTGCCATTAATCCCAATATCACAAAATAAATATTGAATAGTTCCGGAAACTCCATTGCGATAGCGACTGCCAGTACAGCGGCTGCCATCCTTGATATCGTTCCGATTGACTTCAGGCCTCTCCCTTGAAGAATAGCTTCACCCAATTGATTGGTCTTTCTTGAAAGCAGCCAAATATTATAAATGCCAATGATGCTGCCGAGGATTAGTCCTAGGCTTTCCGCCTTATACGGCGTGAATCCCCATATGATGCAATAAATGGAAAGAAGGGTGAGCGTATGCTTTAAATATCTTTTAAATACAAGGTGGATTTCTAGCATCAGGATTCTCCATCAATATAGTAGTTGATTGTACGAACAGCCGCAAAAATGCCCGCTGCCAGTCCAACCAGGAGACAAAGGATTAAAAAAAGAGGTTCCATTTGATAACGTTCATCAAGCCATCTACCACCAAAAATCCCTATCAGCACTGGGCCTGTCAATTGTGACAGCACCGCAGAATACAAACCCATCGCACCTAATCCGCGACGATCCTTCTTCTTCTGCATCCAATCTCCCAAGGGCGTATGTATTTAGAGTAAATCTAGCCTGACATTCGTAAAATAGCCATACGGAGAAGTCAATTTGAAAACCCTACCAATTATGCCCCATGTTAGAATACAATAGGGATATATTATTGTCAATTGTGACGAAAATAAAACTCTTTCCCACAACTTGAAGAAAATAACAAAGTATTGCTTTTAATTGACATACATTCTATTTTACATCATCCCCAATATAAATGGGGACTTTCATTATCAATTCCTTGTCACCTTTTTTCAATTTCGTCACAAATTCGTAAAAATTTGACGGAAAATCCTTGGTTAAATTAATTTTTCGCTTGAAAAGCCCCTTCTTCACCTCTTTATACAGCCCTATTTGATCCATAAAAATCAAGGAATCGTATTCATACAAGGAATATTCCACTTCATCTGCACCAAATGGCAAATAAATAGCCACCTCAATTGTCCTCGAGTCTTCTTTATACTCTGCCTCAAGACCCCTGCCAATCGGGTAATCAGGCTCCTTCATCGCGAACAAATAGGGAATGCGCAGCTCTTCTCCATCCTCATATATCTTTAAGTATCCATCTTTTAGGGCTACCTTATCCATCCAATCGTCAAGTTCAATAGTAAAATCGGCAATTTTTCTCTCCCCTGGCCCTAAGGAGAATAGGTGAGGGACCCGCCAGGATATGAAGCGTTCCTTCCGCGGGACTTGAAAAGCATACCGCTTCCTCCGATTGCTCTTATTATGGATAATGACGGATTTCGTTTGTGCTGCGCCATTTTTCATTAATCCAAACGTGAGCGAGGAGGGAGATAGAAGCGTTTCTTCTTTGACAGCCTTCTCGGGGTTTACTCTTCCAGCCCCCTGCTCAAACGGATGAAGCCGTTTAAGGGGATTGGCTGTTGTCATTAAGGCAGATTTTATTTCTTGCGGCGTCCAATCCGGATGCGCCTCCTTCATCAGCGCGCATACCCCGGCGACAAAAGGAGCTGCCATACTAGTCCCCTGCAAGGGAAGATACTTCCCGCCAGGAACCGTGCTGTCGATTTGAACTCCTGGCGCAATGACATCTGGTTTAATGCCGAAATTATCAATTACCGGCCCCCTTGAACTAAACGGGGCAAGCTTTTTCGCTTCCACTCGCTCATTCGTCTTAATCGCCGCCAGCCCATCGGCTTGTAAAGCCTCACGGATTCTCTCTCCATCCCTTTTCGTCATGGTCGCGACCGGTATCTTTGCCGTCATGCCAATCGAAGCGTTCAATTCTCCTTCTTCATTATTAAAAATCAACACCCCTGCTGCTTGCGATTGTATCGCGCTCTTTACCTTTTCCTTGAAGGTGATTTCTCCCCTTTGCAGGAGGACAATCTTGCCATTCAGTTTCTCCTTATGGAGCCCCTTGCCTCTGGCGCCATCGACAATGCGCATCGAATGCTGAAATTCCCATGGAGCCGAACCAGCAACCGGTGAAATCTTCATGTCCTTCCCTTTGCCAAGGCTGATTGTTTTTGTGCGCGCAGCCTCTGAGCTTGCCCCGACACTGATAGCGCGGCTGCTCGTACCTGGCGAGCCGATTGTCCAGGCATCAGGACCATCATTTCCGTTTGCGACGACAGCCACTACTCCTTTTTTCACAGCCTCATCAAGGGCCACCGATGTCGGGAGGTCCGGCCCATTCACCGTGTCCCCAAGCGAAAGATTAATAATATCCATCCCATCCTTCACCGCCCGTTCAATCGCGGCA
Organism: uncultured Bacillaceae bacterium; assembly: GCA_904501845.1. Taxonomy (GTDB): domain Bacteria; phylum Bacillota; class Bacilli; order Bacillales; family Pradoshiaceae; genus Pradoshia. The sequence goes on from CAJGCH010000073.1 coordinate 10,964, forward strand.
ATAACTTGGTCGGTAGTCCCCCTTCCCCCTGGGCCAAGCGCACGGTAAGCATATAAATCAGCATCAGGAGCGATACCTTTCATGCGCCCGTCCGCGGCAATAATCCCGGATACATGTGTTCCATGAATCGTTGCCTGCTTTGAATTGCCCAAGGTTTCCATCGGATCCTCATCCTGGTCGACAACATCATATCCTCCCTTATAATTCTTCTTCAGGTCCGGGTGATTATAATCCACACCTGTATCGATGACCCCTACCTTCACCCCCTTGCCCGTAAAGGCTTGAGCGAGAAATGGCGATTTTCGGTTGGCGGAATCCAGAGGGGTTTCATGAATCGTTGTCTGAATGGTCTCGCTGCGGTGAATGGACCACACCTCTTCCTCCTGCTCAAGTTCACCGATAAGAGGGACCGATATATTAGCGGAAAAACCGCGGAGAACGGTTGAGAACTGATAGCGCGGGATGAGAGACGGGTATTTGTGGGTAAGCGACTGAATGGCTTGCTCAATCGGCATTCCTCCCTTCGTCTCTATAATAATTGTCTCCATTTCATTTGTGCTAGCGGAAGCATGAATAGCCTGGGTTGAAACAAAGA
>CAJGCH010000074.1 GCA_904501845.1 uncultured Bacillaceae bacterium
AATAGGCGAAGGCTGGGATCTTCCAACTGCCCTTGCTGGTTCAGATAAGACCACAATCGGAAATTCACACAAAATTGAACGAGTTGGTTTCTTTAATGATAAATTTAGGGACACCATTAAAGGGAGCAATATCAATTTGAAGGATGCTGGCTATGTATCCGGAAAAGGATTGAGCCATGAGGATTTTTATCAACTTGTACTGAACATCGGGCATGATTATCCGCTTGGGCCTGAGAAGTCCGTTAATTTTGTTGAGTGCCACGACAACCATACCTTATGGGATCGTCTGCAGCTCGCCAACGGAGCCGAATCGAATGAATCAAGAAAGAGACGCCACCGCTTTGCAACAAGCATCGTCATCCTCGCGCAAGGAATTCCATTCCTGCATAGCGGCCAAGAGTTCTTCCGAACAAAGCATGGCATTGAGAACAGCTATTGCTCGCCGGATTGGATCAATGAGCTGAATTGGGATTTGCGTGAGCAAAATGAAGAGACAATCTCCTATTTGAGGTGCTTGATGAAAATTCGCAAAAGCCACGGAGCATTCCGTTTCCGAACGAGGGAGCAAATCGAAAAGCATGCGAAAATGATTGATTTAAGTCAGGCTTGCCACGCCGTCCAATATGATGATGTAGGCGAATATGGAAAATGGAGCCGCATCCTTGTAGTCTATCACCACGGTGAGCAGCCAACAGCGGTACAGCTTCCAGGAGACAAATGGGGAATAATTTGCGGGGACTGCGGATTTTCGGCAGACCAAGGCATTGAGATGGACATAAAGGATTTCACGCTTGAACCTTTAACAACATATGTCTTTGTTCAGGAATAATTGTTGTTCGAACACTTGACGAAAGCGGTATAAACCTACTAAAATTTAAGAAGATGGCTATTGAAGAAAAGCAGTCAATGGCTGTCTTTTTTATTTATATGGAAATCATGCCATACAAGTTTACATTATTGAAGGTGAATACCATGGATTATTTAGGGCGAGAATGGGAGATCACTCCTGCCGGAGGGGCAACAGGTGAAGCATTCATTGCCAGGCATGATGAGCAAAAGCTGTTTTTGAAGAGAAACTCCTCTCCTTTTTTGGCTGTGCTATCTGCCGAGGGGATTGTGCCGAAGCTCATCTGGACAAAAAGACTGGAAAATGGTGATGTAATCACTGCCCAGGAATGGATGAATGGAAGGGAATTGACTCCCGCTGAGATGTGTGAGGAATCAGTTGCAGAATTACTGCAGAAAATCCATCAATCCAATCCTTTGTTAAGCATGCTCCGACGCCTTGGAAAAACAGCCCAAACGCCTATTCAAATCCTAGCTTCCGTGAAGAACTCTCTTGATGAAGAGCTTCGGGAAGACAAAGCCATAAAGGAAACGATCCATTTCCTTGAGCAGAAGGTTAATGATGTGAATTGCGATCATTATGTTGTTTGCCATGGAGATATCAATCATAATAACTTGCTATTAAGCGATTCAGGGAACCTGTACCTCATTGATTGGGATGAAGCCATTATTGCCGACCCTGCTATGGACATAGGAATGCTTTTATATTCGTACGTTGAGAAAGACCAATGGGAAGAATGGCTCGCCAATTACGGCATGAGCCTGACACAAGAATTGAGTTTGCGAATGAAATGGTTTGTCCTCGCTCAAATTATTCATACAACTGTCTTGCACAAAAAGAAAAACCGGTTCGATGATATGAACCGGTGCATTGAATACTTATCCTTCGCTCAGGAATATTGAGTAATTTCCTCAACCCACCCGGCAAGCTTCTGTTGATGAGATTCAATATGATTTTCCAGATTGGCGGCATGGATGCCGCTCTGGCTGTACTGGTAGATCTCTTGCAGAACCGACATGGTTCCTTCATCAACATCAGGCTGTCTCATAAGAGACGATGTCGTCCGCTCCAGCTGTTCACATTCAGATTGAGAACCGCAGCAATCCTCCTGGTGATTATTCAATATATCTTTTAGCAGCATCCAATTATGATTTTGTGAGAGGGGCATGTTTTCCCATTCCTTTCCCTTAATGAATATGAAGATAGCTTGTGATACTTAAGAACCGATTATTCATAATAAATCCGGCCTGTAAGCCGGTTTTTGTTTTGTTCAGGGGGCATTTTAATACATAAAGCTCCTTGTGAAAAGAAAGCCAGCATGGAATTTCTGTTCATGATGTGCTACTCTTTTTTACGTAAATTCAGCGGAGGTGCACGATTTTGAGACAAAGATACAAACCATGGGCAAAGGAGAAACTCCAAAATAACCCATATTTCTGCATACAAGAACCAGCAAAGCACAAAGGCGCATGGGCTGAAGTGTTTGGCAATGATAACCCAATCCATATTGAAGTAGGAACAGGGAAAGGCCAATTCATCAACGGCATGGCGCAGAAAAACCCAGATATCAATTATATCGGTATTGAGCTTGCGGACCGTGTCATCGTTACGGCGCTTGACCGTTTGCTTGAATCCAATCTGCCGAACGTAAAACTGCTTAATGTGAATGCAATGGAGCTGCCAGATATTTTTGCTGAAGGCGAAGTTTCCCGTGTTTATTTAAACTTCTCTGATCCATGGCCAAAAACACGTCATGAGAAGAGAAGACTGACGTATAAGACTTTTCTTGACTTATATAAAGGAATTTTGCCGGAACATGGAGAAATTCATTTTAAGACAGATAACCGCGGTTTGTTTGAATATTCCCTTGTGAGCTTCTCTCACTATGGAATGAAATTGAATTATGTCAGCCTTGATCTTCATAATAGTGACTTTGAAGGAAACGTCATGACGGAATATGAACAAAAGTTCTCCGCGAAAGGCAACCCAATCTATCGCTGCGAGGCAGCCTTTTAATATCTGTCCTTCATAATGATGCGCAAATCATGATAAAGGGGAGAAACCATTGGAGAATTTGCAGTTCGGGAAGTTTACATTGACATGGCTAAATGGCGGAGATACACATATGGACGGAGGGGCCATGTTCGGGGTTGTGCCGAAACCTCTTTGGTCCAAAAAGTATCCTGTCAATGAAAGAAACCAAATCGAATTGAGGTCCGATCCAATATTGGTTCAGGCAGAGGGTAAGAACTACTTAATTGATTCGGGAATCGGCAAAGGCAAATTGACGGAAAAGCAAATCCGCAATTACGGCGTTAGCGAGGAATCCCAGCTTGTTGAAGACTTAGCTGGGCTCGGGCTGACGGTTGAAGACATTGATGGAGTTCTCATGACCCATTTGCATTTCGACCATGCCTGCGGATTGACCGGCTATCAGGACGGCGAGCTGAAGAGTGTATTTCCGAATGCGGTCATTTACACATCTAAGGTCGAATGGGATGAAATGAGAAATCCTAATATCCGTTCACGCAATACGTATTGGGAAGAGAACTGGAAACCGATTGAAGGCCAGGTCAAAACCTTCGAGGAGGAACTGATAATTGCAAACGGCATCAAGATGATTCATACCGGCGGCCACAGTGATGGCCATAGCATCATCATGATGGAGCAAGAAGGAGAGCTGCTTTTGCACATGGCTGACCTGATGCCGACCATTGCCCACCAGAATCCGCTTTGGGTGCTTGCCTATGATGATTACCCGATTGACTCGATTACTGCTAAGGAAAAATGGGTAAAGCACGGTATCAAAAGCGGAGCCTGGTTCACGTTTTATCATGATTACGCCTATCGTGCCGTCAAATGGAATGAAAGCGGCAAAGAGATTATCGAGAAAGTAGAACGGAAAAGAACATAATGGTGAAAGCCCTGCATGAGTCCTTTGGAATGGACTTGTGCGGGGCTTTTTTTCATTCCATAGAGGAGCGTATTGCTAACGCCCATACTTTCCTGTTCGATTTAAGGAATATTTTAGATGGAATTTTTAGTTGGCCTTTCTAGAAACCATACTGTAATCGTCCTCATGCAAAAAACCAGCTCCGATATGAGCTGGTTTTAAGTAATATAAATAGGAATGTTTAACCTGCTTGGTAAAGGTCTAAGATGGTGCCGGTATTGGCGTCTGCGATGAATTCAAATTGGGAGGCTTCGTTTCCATCAACTTTTGTTAACCCGCCTTTGTACACATCATAATCAAGCGAGTTGCGTGTAAATTTCTCTGGTTTCATCATGATCCAGGAACCGCGGATATTGGTTCCTTCATCGCCAAGTGTAGCTTTAATTGCTGTAAGTACTTTCTCAGGAGATACCATACTGTTCTTGTTTGAAAGTTCCTTGACCACATAGCCAGCAGCAAAGCCGGCGGCCGCTCCGGTGATAAATGTTTTCCAATTCATTTGTATTCCTCCAATCACATTCGTTCGTACATAGTGCATTTAAGCCCTAATCATCTATTCCCATCCATTATACAGATTAAGCGTTAATGGCGCTATTTTTTCAATATCCTTCAGATTGATTAGTTATCCGTTCAACATGTACAATAGGAAGGAGTGAAATAAATGGTAAGGGGGATACATAGCGTGAAGAAATCGACTTTGGAATTATTTAAGACCCTGACCGAATTGCCGGGTGCCCCAGGATTTGAACATGAAGTACGAGCTTTCATGAAGAAAGAGATGTCTAAATATACAGATGAGTTCGTACAGGATGGGCTGGGAAGCTTATTTGGCGTAAAGAGGGGCGATGAGCAAGGCCCTAAAATAATGGTGGCCGGCCATATGGATGAGGTTGGATTTATGGTAACCTCGATTACTCCTGAGGGATTATTACGCTTCCAGACGCTAGGCGGCTGGTGGAGCCAAGTTTTGCTGGCTCAGCGCGTTCGCGTTTATACGGATAATGGCCCAATCGTCGGGGTTGTCAGCTCCATTCCACCTCATTTATTAAGTGAGGCCCAGAGGGCGAAGCCAATGGACATTAAGAATATGCTTATTGATGTCGGGGCAGATGACAAGGATGACGCGATTGCGATGGGCATTAGACCAGGCCAGCAAATCGTGCCGCACTCAGAGTTCACCCCAATGGCAAACCCGAAGAAAATCCTGGCGAAAGCTTGGGATAATCGCTACGGCTGCGGCTTGGCAATTGAGCTGTTAGAGGAGCTTCAAGGTGAAAAGCTGCCGAATATCCTTTATTCTGGTGCAACCGTCATGGAAGAGGTTGGTACAAGAGGAGCGGGAACAGCGGCGACGATGATTGACCCTGATTTGTTCTTTGCTTGTGATGCCAGCCCGGCGAATGATATGTCTGGAAGCAAGGATGTTTTCGGCTTTTTGGGCAAGGGGCCGTTGCTGCGTATTTATGACGCAACGACGGTTATGCATAAAGGCATGAGGGAGTTCGTTCTTGATACAGCCGAGTCCAATCATATCCCTTATCAGTACTTTGTGGCTCCAAATGGGGGTACCGATGCAGGCAAGGTGCATGTGACAAACCGCGGAATTCCGAGTGCGGTCATTGGTGTGTGCTCCCGTTATATTCATACATCTGCCTCTATTTTGCATATTGATGACTATGCGGCAGCGAAGGAACTGCTAGTCAAGCTTGTAAAAGCGTGCGATAAAACGACGGTGGAAACAATCAAGCAAAATGGGTAAGAAGCTTTGAGGAGGAGGCAGCCGCAGCTGCCTTCTTTTTTAGAAAGGAAGTAAGGAAGAATGTTGAAAATCGCTATTGGAACAAAGAACCCGGCAAAAATTAAAGCTGCCGAATTGGCCTGCAAGGAATTGGGCGGTGAATTGCTGTCGATCAATGTGCCTTCAGAGGTATCAGAGCAGCCTTTTTCAGATGAAGAGACGATGAAGGGAGCCCTGAATCGGGCCAGAAATGCACTGAAGGAGACCAATGCTGATTTTGGAATTGGGCTTGAGGGAGGTGTGGTCGAAACGCCTTATGGCCTGTTTATTTGCAATTGGGGTGCACTCATTACGAAATCAGGCAATCAATTCATAGCTGGCGGGGCGAGGATTAAGCTGCCGGATGCTGTGGCTGTTGAGCTTTCACGCGGGCGTGAGCTTGGTCCAGTCATGGATGAGTATACGAAGAAGCAGGATATACGGAAGTTTGAAGGGGCTGTCGGCGTGTTCTCAAATGGCCGCATTACAAGGGATCGGATGTTTGAGCATATTATGGAGCTATTAATTGGCCAGTATGAATATACGGAGAGAACTTAGTATTTTTCATCTTTAGATGAGTTCATAATGTCTTCGTGCTGATTAGCCTTCCTTCGCAGTATCGCTAGAATGATCTTGAATAGAATTTGAATCACTGATTTTTTCATGCAGGAACCTCAATTGGACCGCTCTGATAGCGGTCTTTTTCATTAATCATACATTTTTTCTCTGAAGATGGAATCAAAAATTGCTGTAATTTGGCATTAGGTGTCTTGACACCTGACTAGACAAATAGTATTCTTTCAAATTAGATAGTTCTGAAAACGAAATAGGGGTTGGAGGGAGAAGAATGGAAATAGCCTTGGAACAAAAAAAGAACGCATCACCTAATAAACTTTTAGGCGTAGCTGGTCTTGCTTGGCTTTTTGACGCGATGGATGTGGGAATATTGTCCTTTGTCATCGCTGCGCTTCAAAAGGATTGGGGATTGACATCACAGCAGATGGGATGGATTGGCAGCGTCAATTCCATTGGCATGGCTGTTGGGGCCTTGGTATTCGGACTGCTGGCAGATCGAATCGGCCGGAAAAATGTGTTGATTATCACCTTGGTTTTATTCTCAGTAGCCAGCGGTTTTTCGGCATTGACAACAAGCCTGGCCATATTCCTTTTCTTTCGCTTTTTAATCGGGATGGGGCTTGGGGGAGAGCTGCCGGTGGCATCAACACTTGTATCGGAGAGTGTGCCGGAGGATAAGCGCGGACGGACTGTTGTCCTGCTTGAAAGCTTTTGGGCCGGCGGCTGGCTTGTGGCTGCACTAATCTCATACTTTGTCATTCCGGTCTATGGCTGGCGAGCCGCCTTATTGATTAGTGCACTGCCGGCTCTTTACGCCATTTATTTGCGGATTCATCTTCCGGATTCTTCAAGGTTTGCGACGGTGAAGAAGGAACAGAGACCTTCCGTACTCTATTCGCTCTCCATGCTATGGAGAAAGGAATATGCCAAGCGAACCTTAATGATGTGGATTCTATGGTTCAGTGTCGTGTTTTCCTATTACGGGATGTTCCTTTGGCTTCCAAGCGTTATGGTACTGAAGGGGTTCACATTGATTCAAAGCTTCCAGTACGTCTTGATTATGACTCTGGCACAATTACCTGGCTATTTTACGGCTGCCTGGTTCATTGAGAAGTTTGGACGTAAGTTTGTCCTTGTCACGTATTTAATCGGCACGGCCGTCAGTGCATACTTCTTTGGCAATGCCGAAACGCTCGTATCTTTGATGACGGCAGGCTGCTTCCTCTCTTTCTTTAACCTGGGTGCGTGGGGGGCTTTATATGCTTATTCCCCAGAGCAATATCCGACTGTTATCAGAGGGACGGGCACAGGCATGGCCGCCTCTATCGGCCGAATAGGCGGGATATTGGGACCGCTCCTTGTCGGAAGCTTGCTTACTAATGGAACTTCGATTGAAACCATATTCTTGATTTTTGGCATCTCTATCCTTATTGGGATGCTTGCTGTCCTCTTTTTGGGTAAGGAAACGAAAAACATTACCTTGGAATAGCCAATACACTGAATTTTGGGTATAGTATTTATACATTAATGACCTAATGAAGTGGAGGAACGATGATGAAGAAGCTTGAAAACTTAGAGCAATATGAGGAACTAAAGGAAAACAGCAAGGTTATCTTTCTGTTTTCCGCTGATTGGTGTCCGGATTGCCGGTTCATTGACCCGTTCATTGATGACGTGGCAGCAGCGCACCCGGAATTTACCTTCGTCTATGTGGATCGTGATAAATTCTTGGATTTATGCATCCAATTGGATGTGTTTGGAATACCGAGCTTCGTTGCCTTTGAACAAGGCCGTGAGTTAGGCAGATACGTCAATAAGGATCGGAAGACACGGGAGCAAATTGAGGAATTCATTGCTTCATTGTGATAGAATAAGACTCCCCTGCTGGGGGTCTTTTTTATTTTTAGATGTTAAAGAATAGTGTTGATTTTAAATAGCGTTGCTTTTCGTTATAGGCGGCAGACTCCACTCGGAGAAAGAGAGACTCCACAGACGTCTTCAGATAGGCGACGCGTCTAAAGCGGAAATCAACACCAACGTTTAACAAAGCCTATTTTTATAGATTTCTTAAAATTGATGATACCGAGAAAAGCATGGAAACAATTAGCTGTGCAGCCGAGAAAAATGAGCCAAAGTACGCTATAGTAATGTATAAGGAGGAATCATGATGAAAATGACGACAACGAAAATGAAGAACATACTCATGGAAAGACTCTCTAAAGGTTCAAGAACCTTTTCATATAACCGGGATCAGGAAGAGTTAAGGATAGAAGATAAGGAGACAACAAAGGGCATTACGGTCGCTATATCCCCATTATTGGCTAAATATGAGCAATCAGGTGAGAAAGCGATTGAAGAGCTCATCTATTATGTGGAGGAATCCTTGAATGTGATGGGCAAGGAGCATGCACTCGAAGGAAATGAGAAGAAAATCTACCCAGTCATTCGCGCTGCCTCTTTTCCTAAAGAAGCGAAAGAAGGCGTACCGTTCGTCACAGATGAGCATACCGCTGAAACCCTCATTTATTATGCAGTTGACTTAGGGAATACGTACCGCATGATCGATGAAGAATTAATGAGAAAGGAAGGCTGGGACAAAGAAATGATTCGCTCGATTGCCATGTTCAATGTCCGCTCGCTGCCAATTAAGGCGAAGAAGGACACAGTCAGAGGCAATGACTTTTATTTCATCAACCATAATGATGGATATGACGCATCCCGGATCTTAGTAGATTCCGAGCTCAAGAAATACAAAGAGGGCATGAAGGGGGACATGGCTGTAGCTGTTCCGCATCAAGATGTGCTCATTATTGCGGATATCCAAAATAATGCCGGATATGATATTTTGGCTCAAATGAACATGCATTTCTTCACGAATGGGAACGTGCCGATAACAGCCCTCCCGTTTCTATATGAGGACGGGGAATTGGAACCAATCTTTATCCTTGCGAAAAACCGGCCGGTGGAAGACAACTGAATAGGAAAATGATACTAATTCGTAGGAAATCCGCTTAATAACGTGAATTTTTTGATAAAATAAAGACTTATCATGAATATAGAAAGTGTGAGGAAGGTATGAGCTTTTTCAAAAAGATTGTCGATTGGTTTCATGATGATGTAGAAGAGGAAGTAGAAGTATTTGACCAAGAGCCAAGACAGCAAAAAACAAAGAACAACGGAAGCAGGCCACAGGCTGGAATAGAGAATGGAATAGAGGCTGGAATAGAAACGAATATTCAATATAAATATCCAAAGGATAATTTTAAGTTTCCAATGATATCGGATGAAGAAATCAAACGCTTGAATGAGCGCAAGAAAATGCAGAAATCAGAGATTAGGGGCTCGCATAGCGAGTATAAAGAGTGGACCCCTGTTGCTTCTGCTCTAGAGGAACATTCAATCCCGCCGGTTGTAAAACCGCTGAAAAAGGCAGTGAAAAGGCAAAAAGAGGCGGCGCCAACTACTGTTCAGCCAAACAAGACGCCATTCAGGAGAACGGAAATCCCATCCCCTATTTATGGATTCCAAAATAGAGCGACCGGGACGAAGAAGCAGAAAACAGTTGAATATGAGTTGTCTACACAGCCAACCCTGGATTCTGTCTTGGCCTTAATGAAGGGAAAAGGCACGAAGGAAGCCGTTAAGAAGGCAGATGAGCTATCTGTGAACAAGGTTTCAATTGAAGAGCAGGATCATGAATGGAAGGAAGAGCGTCTTGCTACGAAAGAGGATATGGCGCTTATTGAGCAGGCTGATAAGGCTGATTATGTGACAGCGGCGAGTGATATTGCGAACATCCAGCAAGAAGAGACGGTATCGTTCAATACGCTTAATGAAGAACAAGAACTTGATACAATCAAGAGTGAACTGGTACATGAAGCAGATCAAACTGAGCCTGAGGAAGCAGAATACGAAATCGCTGCTGAAAAGGATGCAGCTGCCGTCGAGCTGAAGGAAGAAGAAACACTAGAAGCAGAGGCTGAGCTTGAAAGAGAAGAGCCGAAAGAGACATATGCCGAAGAAACGATAACACAGGAAGAGAAAGTCATACAATTTGCGAAATTGGCTGAATATGAGCCCGCCGCTTTGGAATCAGACCCAGTTCAGGCTGACGAGACTTTGGTATCTCATGAAACGACGGAAATGCCGCTAGCAGAGAGTTTGAACCAGGATGAGGCTGCAGAAGCGGAGCCGATTACTTTGGTCATGAATGAGTCCGTCCCTGAGAGTGAGCCTGAAGTAGAAGAGGAAGCACACTCCTTATTTGAGCCAGCTCAAGAGGAAGCGGAGCCTGCGTCCATGCAAGAGCCCGAGAAAGAGTTCGGCCAAGCAGCGAATGAGCGCTCTGAAGAGCAGGCTCAAGAACCGAAGCTTGAAGTCATCTCCAACATAAATCAGGAGGATGATGAGCGCAAAGCAGAACGGGCAAGAAGGATCCAAGAGCGAAGAAAACACATCCCTTTCAATGTCCTGATGCTGAAGCAGGATAAGGAAAGGCTGCCGCGGAAATCAGAAGAGAAACCCGAACAAGCATCTGAGAAGCCTGCTCTCCTTGCAGATAAAAAAAAACTGACCGTTCCCTATAGCTATCCGGATATCTCGATCTTAAAGCCTAAACTGGAGGCTCAGGAAGACTCGGATTGGCTTTCGGAACAAGCTGATTTGCTTGACCAGACACTTGAACAGTTCAATGTAAGGGCGAAGGTTGTTGCCTACTACCAAGGCCCATCTGTTACGAGATTCGAAGTACAGCCTGAACCTGGAGTTAAGGTAAGTAAAATCACGAATTTGAGTGATGATTTGAAGCTTTCCCTCGCTGCGAAGGATATTCGTATTGAGGCACCAATCCCCGGGAAACGAATGATTGGTATTGAAATACCGAATTTACAGACACGCCCCGTTTATTTACGTGAAGTATTAGAGGAGAATGTGTTTGTTCAATCTGAGTCTCCTCTTACGTCAGCGGTCGGACTTGATATCTCGGGCAATCCGATTGTGACGGATCTGAAAAAGATGCCGCATGGTTTGGTAGCCGGTTCTACAGGGTCCGGGAAAAGTGTATTCATCAACTCGATTCTTGTGAGCTTATTGTATAAGGCTCATCCAAGTGATGTCCGCTTGCTACTGATTGACCCGAAAATGGTCGAACTTGCTCCATATAATCATATCCCGCATTTAGCGGCACCTGTCATAACCGATGTAAAGGCCGCAACAGCGGCATTGAAGTGGGCGGTGGAGGAGATGGACAGACGTTATGAGCTCTTCGCACACTCGGGGGCTCGCGACATTGTTCGTTATAATCAAAAGGCAATCGAATCAGGGCAGCTAGAGCATAAGCTACCATA
>CAJGCH010000075.1 GCA_904501845.1 uncultured Bacillaceae bacterium
ATTGATTTAATACGTGAGCATCTTGCGGGAATGTATCTGACATCTCCTCCTGAGAGTATTCATGCCCTTGACCTTGAAGAACTTAAAATGTCGGATGTGACCGTTTGGAGTGCTTGGGAGGACGGAGAATTATTGGGATGCGGGGCCTTAAAGGAGCTTGACGCTGGACATGGGGAAGTTAAATCGATGCGAACGGCTGCTGCGCATTTACGAAAAGGCGCAGCGAGACAATTGCTGGGGCATATCATTGATGAAGCGCGCCGGCGCGGGTATACGAGGCTTTCTTTAGAAACAGGATCGATGGAGGCTTTTTATCCGGCGCAAAAGCTTTATGAGGGATTCGGTTTTCATTACTGCCCGCCTTTTGCGGATTATTGGGATGATCCTAACAGTGTGTTTATGACGAAGGAGCTCAGATAAGAGTAATAGGGAGTATCATACCTGTAAGTCTATTTTTCGAAATATTTAAAATTAACAATTGACTAACAATTCCAAAAGTAGTAACCTATGTTAAGTAAATAACTAATTCACTTACCAATGAAAGGAGGACTGTACGATGAGAAGAGTAAGATTTGGAGTCATTTCACATGATGTGCATATTCAAAGTGCAGTCCTCCTGTTTCAATAAGCGAAGTTAACAATTCGTTTTGAACGAAAGGCTGCACGTTGCTGTGTGAGACCCTTTATTGTTCGTCAGTATCGTAGGGGCGTGTTTTTCGCGTCTTTATGGATTCTTTCGAATGAATGGGGATTTCTCCAGTTCCGCTGCAGCCTTTTTTTGTTGGTTGATTGGTTAAATAAAGGGAGGAATAGTAGATGATTAGACGTTTATTCACTGTGAAGATTTCAAAAGAGGATTCGATAAATAGTACGTAGCACGAACAGCGAATAGGGTGATGACGAAGGAGGGAAAGCGATGTTTTCGGTTTTTAAGAAATTAGGGTGGTTTTTTAAAGAGCATTGGGTACGATACACGGTTGCTATTGTTCTTTTGAATGTGGTAAATGTGCTCGAGGTTCTTCCGCCAATGATTGTTGGGATGGTCATTGATGATATCGGGATGGGAACGATGACGAATGATACATTGATGACGTATATTTGGTGGATGATTGCACTTATTGTCTCTTTATATGGGTTGACGTATATATGGAATTATCAGCTCTTCAGCGGGGCATTTGTGCTTGAGAGGAAGCTGCGTTCAGGCTTTATGGGGCATTTGCTGAGAATGACGCCAACGTTTTATGAGAAGAATCGGACGGGTGATTTGATGGCAAGGGCGACAAACGACTTGAAATCAATCTCCGTTACAGCGGGATATGGAATCTTGACATTAATGGATTCCTCCTTATACATGCTGGCAATCCTGCTCACCATGGCAATTACAATCAGCTGGGAATTGACGCTTGCAGCCTTTCTCCCGCTGCCAATCATGGCTTGGGCAGTGAATAAGGGCGGCAAGAAAATACATGAATATTTCACAGCTGCACAAGATGCTTTTGGAGAATTGAATGATAAGGTATTGGAATCAGTTGCCGGTGTGCGCGTTATCCGTGCCTATGTACAGGAACGGGCAGATGAGAAGCGGTTCGAGGAAATGACGGAAGATGTCTATAAGAAGAATATGGATGTCGCGAAAGTGGACTCCATCTTTGACCCGGTCATCACCTTCGTCATTGGCATCAGCTACTTGATCAGTCTTGGGTATGGAGCAAACCTTGTCTTTGCGCAGCAGCTTTCCATAGGGCAGCTTGTCACATTTAATGTATATTTAACCATGCTCATTTGGCCGATGATTGCGATTGGTGAATTGATTAACATCATGCAGAGGGGAAATGCCTCGCTCGACCGGATGAACGAAACGCTTAGTTATGCGGAGGATGTCAAGAACCATCCTGAGACAATAGCAGTCGAAGAACCAACGAAGGTTGCCTATAAGGACGTCCGTTTCCGCTATCCATCCTCCAAGGTGGATAATCTCGCTGAAGTAAACGTGAGCATCGGCAAGGGAGAAACAATTGGGATTGTCGGAAAGACAGGAAGCGGGAAGACGACCTTTATCAAGCAGTTGCTTCGTGAATACCCGGCAGGCAGCGGGACATTAGAGATTGCAGATGTTCCTATTGAAAAGCAGCCGTTGGAGGAGGTACGTGATTGGATTGGCTATGTACCGCAAGATCATGTCCTCTTCTCAAAGACCATTCGGGAGAATATTCTATTTGGGAACAAGGATGCGACAGAGGAAGAGTTTTGGAAGGCCATAAGAATCGCGGATTTTGAGAAAGATCTCATCATGCTGCCGAACGAGCTAGAGACGCTAGTGGGAGAAAAAGGTATCGCACTCTCCGGGGGTCAGAAGCAACGGATTTCAATCGCACGGGCACTCATTAAAGACCCGGAAATCCTCATCTTGGATGATTCTTTATCAGCCGTTGATGCGAAGACAGAAACAACGATTATCAAGAATATACAAGAAGAGCGAAGCGGAAAAACGACCATGATTACGACCCACCGCCTATCAGCGGTCCAGCATGCGGACTGGATTATCGTTCTTGATGACGGAAAAGTCATTGAAGAAGGTACTCATCAAGAGCTGGTCCAAATGGACGGTTGGTATAAGGAACAATTTGAACGCCAGCAGGTTGAGGGGAAGACGGGGGTGAGTGCATGAATGAACATTTAGAACAAACGGAATCAAGCAGGAAAACGATAAAACGTCTATACCGCTATGCGGTTCGTTTCAAGGGAACCATTATCCTCGCTCTCGTGATGCTCTCCATATCTGTTGCGGCCGATCTGGTCGGCCCATATATCGGAAAGAATATCATCGATAACCATATCACGGGGATTGAGCAGCCATGGGTGGAAACAAAACAGACAGAAGACGCGGTACCCTATGAGGGCAAGTGGTATAAAAGGGAAGCCTATCTGATGGAAGGGGAATGGAGCGGCGAGCCTGTTTCTGTTGTACAGACGGGAACGACCTTCCTTTTCCTTGATGAGACACTTCAGTATGATGGGAAGCGTACTTATGAGGATGGCAAGCTGACCGTCACAAACGGGGAAAAGAAAGCAGAATATGAGGCTGTGAAGCTTTCAGGAGCGGAAATTATGCGTTTTTACGAGCCTGAGATCAAGCGGATTATCAAGCTGCTTCTTCTCTATTTAGTCATTATGGTGATTGCCTTCTTCTTTCAGTACGGGCAGAGCTATTATTTGCAAAAAGCGGCGAACCGGATTATCCAAACGATGCGAATGGAGGTTTTCGCCCATGTTCAGCGCCTCCCAATCCGGTATTTCGATAATTTACCGGCAGGGAAGCTCGTTGCACGCATCACAAATGATACAGAGGCAATCCGTGAGCTTTATGTACGGGTGCTTGCTAATTTCTTCTCCAGTACGATCAATATTATCGGCGTCATCATCGCCTTGTTCTTGCTTAGTCCTAAACTTGGCGCCATCACGTTTCTCATCATTCCGATTTTGATTGTGTGGACGATTGTATTCCGCAGGTTCGCGACGAAGTATAATCGGGTCATTCGTGCGAGGATCAGTGATATAAACGCCATGATTAATGAATCCATCAATGGGATGACCATCATCCAAGCATTTAGGAGAGAGAAGGAGACGCAAGCGGAATTTGAGGAGCTGAACGTAGATCATTATGTATACCAAAGCAAAATGCAGCGCTTGAATTCCTTGCTGAATGGCAATCTCGTAGGTGCTTTCCGGGTCATTACGCTGACGCTCTTTATCTGGTATTTCGGCGGGCTTGCAGCATCAGGCGAATCTGTCGTGACCCTTGGTGTTTTATATGCCATGGTCAATTATTTAAACAGACTCTTTCACCCTATTTCAGGAATTGTCAACCAATTTTCCAACTTCGAACAGGCGATGGTAGCAGGAGAGCGCGTCTTTTCCCTGCTTGATGAGCCAGGAACAGATGTGGCTGATGAGCGGGCATCGCGCTTAAATGGGCATGTGGAATTTAAGGATGTGTCCTTTGGATATAAAGAAGGGGAGACTGTCCTGAAGAATATCAATTTTGAGGCAAGGCAAGGGGAGACCATTGCGCTTGTCGGGCATACCGGCTCCGGAAAGAGCTCCATCATGAATCTATTATTCCGTTTCTATGATTATCAAGAGGGAGCGATTCTGCTGGATGGGAAGGAACTGAAAGATATTCCAAGGCAGACGCTGCGTGAGCATATGGGAATCGTGCTGCAGGATCCGTACCTCTTTACCGGTACTGTCCTCTCTAATATCACCCTTGATGACCCAAAAATCACTAGGGAGACGGCTGAGAAGGCATTAAGGGATGTCGGGGCTGATCGTGTTCTCGCTAATCTTGAGCATGGCTTTGATGAGCCGGTCGTTGAGAAGGGAAGCACGCTCTCATCAGGGCAGCGTCAGCTGATTTCGTTCGCTCGCGCATTAGCCTTTAATCCTGCCATTCTCATCCTTGATGAAGCGACATCAAGCATTGATACAGAAACAGAGGCACTTATTCAAAAAGCGATGGATGTTCTCAAAAAAGGGAGAACGACCTTTATTATCGCTCACAGGCTTTCTACCATTAAGAACGCTGACCAAATTCTTGTCCTCGATAAAGGAGAAATCGTGGAACGAGGCAGTCATGATGAATTGATGGCTATAAAGGGGAGATATTATCAAATGTATGAGCTGCAGTCGGGAAAGAAGGCAGGATAATAAGGATATCGAAAGGAGGCGTCCATGTGGACGCCTCCTTTTATGCAAGATTTAAGCGGAAGATCAGAAAATTTTATCTCCATTGAAGATGGAATTCTTAACGACAACATAATCCACTTTGCGAATCGCCTCAAGTGTTTTGCCGCCAGCATAAGAGATAGATGATTGCAGGTCCTGCTCCATTTCTATCAAGGTATCCATTAAAGGACCCTTATGCTCAACATACATTTTCTTCCCTTCCACATTCCGTTTTTCACCTTTTTGGAATTCGGATGCGGAGCCGAAGTATTCTTTATAGCGTTTTCCGTCTTTTTCATAGCTTTCGCCCGGTGATTCTTCGTGGCCCGCAAATAGGGAACCAATCATGACCATCGTCGCTCCGAAGCGGATGGATTTTGCAATATCCCCATGTGTGCGGATGCCGCCGTCTGCGATAATTGGTTTTGTTGCCGCTTTTCCGCAGAGACGAAGAGCTGCGAGCTGCCAGCCGCCTGTGCCAAAGCCGGTTTTGATTTTCGTGATGCATACTTTACCAGGACCGATGCCGACCTTAGTCGCATCAGCTCCCGCGTTCTCAAGCTCTCTTACGGCTTCCGGTGTACCTACATTGCCGGCGATGACGAAGCTTTTCGGCAAATGCTTCTTAATATGCTGAATCATATTGATAACCGAATTGGAGTGACCGTGGGCAATATCAATTGTAATGTAATCAGGAATGAGTTCTTCCTTCGCTAATTGCTCGACAAATTCATACTCTTCGGGTTTAACGCCAACACTGATAGAGGAAATTAATCCTAATTCATGCATCTTTTGAATGAAGGCAGCGCGTTTTTCAGGCTGGAAGCGATGCATAATATAGAAGTAGCCATTTTGGGCCAGCTTGATTGCGATATTATCATCAATGATCGTTTGCATGTTTGCAGGGACAACAGGGAGCTTGAACGTGTGAGCTCCAAGAGTCACGGTAGTATCACATTCTGAACGGCTGTCCACAATACATTTTGCGGGAATTAGTTGAATATCTTCGTAATCAAATACTTTTCTCATGTATTTACACCTCTATATCCGAATGAAATTGAGTTGTTCGTTAATATCGTTCGTACATTATGTAATTTACACTACTTTCTCAGAGATGTCAAAAGGATATTTTTTTCTGTGCTGATTGGTCTATGGTTGGGCTAGTCCCTGGGTGTTTTTCTATCTGACGGATCTTGCTTTTAGACTTTTATTGCTTAGGTTCAGTGTTTGCGGCGTGCAACCGTAAAGAATAGCAGCAAGCAGACATAATACCATTACTTTATTCTTCTTATACATACTTAATATTAGATAATAGTTGAGTTTTTCCTTCTTTGGATAGAACGATTTTCTGCGTGGAATCGTTTGTTAACCTTTCCCAAAAAATATACACTAGATATGAGGTGATAACATGAGCATTAATGCAGGGGATATACTCTTTCAATTATTCGCCATCATTATTCTAGTAACGATTTTCGTAGGCGCTCTTTCTTTTTTTCGCTCCCAAAAACAGCGCGGGGAGCAGCTCAATCGAATGGAGAAGAAAATAGCAGAATTGAGCGAAGAATTGAAAAGAAAATAATTGAAAACAGGCTGAATGGCCTAGAGGATTCAGAGATACGAAAATGGAATATAATGGTATATAGGAAACTATCTTAATTAAAAGTAGGGAGGCGACTATATGCCACTTGATCCACAGGTTGAGTTGTTTCTTGAGCAGCTGGCAGCTGTCACGAAAGGGGCGCCGCCAATTAGTTCATACAGTCCGGCTGAGTATCGGGCCATCTCTGAGCAGAATATGATGTCCAGTATAGAGACTGAAGAGGTCAGTCACGTGCAAGATGTGCAAATCCCTGTCGATGATGGAGAAATCATGGCGAGGATTTATACTCCTGAAGGAAATGGTCCGCATCCTGTCTTTGTGTTCTATCATGGGGGCGGATGGGTGCTTGGAAGTGTGGAGTCCTATGATGGGATGTCCAGAATGATGGCCAATGCATCAGGTGCCATTGTCGTATCAGTCGATTATCGTCTCGCACCTGAGTATAGGTTCCCGGTGGGGACAGAGGATTGCTATCATGCTCTCTTATGGACAGCAGAGCATATTGAAGAGTATGGAGGAATGAAAGATTGCATCATTGTCGGCGGCGACAGTGCTGGCGGTAATTTGGCAGCAGTCGTGACACATATGGCAAAGGAGCGCAGCGGTCCGCACATATCTGGTCAGGTTCTCATTTATCCAGCTACATCCTTTACTATTTCAACCCCTTCCATGAGAGAAAATGCGAAAGGATACTTCTTGACCAAGGATATGATGGATTGGTTAGCGTCTCATTATATACATGATGAAGATCGATCTTCGCCTTACGCATCTCCGCTCGCGGCTGAAGATGTAAGCGGCCTTCCTCAAGCCTTTGTGATGACAGCTGAATTTGACCCGCTTAGAGACGAGGGAAGATTATATGCCGATAAGCTTGCAGCCGGGGGAGTTTCCGTACAATACAAGGAATACAAAGGCATGATTCATGGCTTTGTCAGCATGGCGGCTGCAATTGACCAAGGGAAAGAGGCAATCCGCCATATTGGTGCAGTTATTAAAGGGATGGCCGCCAACAAGAGTGGAGCGGCAAAAAATTAATATAATAGGTATTCAATTAGAGGGAGTGGGGATAAATGTATTCTTGCTCTTTTCTTTATGAATCTGTGAAGATTCATTTAATTGTCTCTTGTTTGTATGTGTCCAACTAAGAGGTTTATGGGTATTCTTAGTACTGTCATTGGCGGGAAGCCTTATTGAATAGATGGTTTGTATTCTAGAGAGCGCAAAGATTGACAATATCTTGAATTCGAGATAAATTAAGTGTAGAAATATGGGGGTGGGTAATGAATGAATGGATTAAAAGGGATTCATCATGTGACAGCGATTACGAGCAGCGCAGAGAAAAACTATCAATTCTTCACCTATGTATTAGGGATGAGATTAATCAAGAAGACCGTCAATCAGGATGATATTCAAACCTATCACTTATTCTTTGCGGATGACCGCGGGAATGCAGGTACAGATATGACATTCTTTGATTTTCCTGGAATATCTAAGGGCATCCATGGGACCAATGAGATTTACAGGACAGCCTTCCGAGTGCCAAATGACGCGGCGCTGGCTTATTGGGTAAAGCGATTTGACCGCTTAAAGATCAGCCATAACGGGATTAAAGAGCAATTCGGGAAGAAGACGCTCTCCTTCACAGATTTTGATGACCAGCAGTATCAATTGATTTCTGATGAGCTTAATGAAGGAGTTCCATCAGGCATTCCGTGGCAAAATGGGCCGATACCGCTTGAGTATGCCATTACGGGACTTGGGCCAATCTGCATTCGTATTGCTGATTTTGATTACTTCAAGGAAGTGTTGGAGAAGGTCTATCAATTCACTGAGGTCGCTCATGAAGGAGAAATCCATTTATTCGAGGTTGGAGAAGGCGGGAATGGAGCACAGGTCATCGTGGAGAAAAACACATCATTGCCATACGCGCAGCAAGGTTATGGAACGGTCCATCATGCGGCCTTCCGGGTTGAGGATACGGAGGCGCTAAATGAATGGATTGAGCGAATGAAGGCATTCCGGCTTCCATCCTCTGGCTATGTCGATCGCCATTTCTTTGAATCTCTCTACACAAGAGTCGCGCCGCAAATTCTATTTGAGCTTGCGACTGACGGGCCTGGATTTATGGGAGATGAGCCTTATGAGACATTGGGAGAGAAATTGTCGCTGCCGCCATTTCTTGAGCCGAAACGGGAGTATATTGAATCGGTTGTCCGCCCGATTGACACAATCAGAAGTAACCGTGGTTTTATAAAGGAATATGAATAAGAAAGTTCGCCTAAATGTAAGAAAGGATTGGTCCAGTGAATGGGACCAATCCTTTTTTTATTCATCTTTTTCAACATATTCTTCAAAATCTAGATCCACATTGTGAAACAGCTCATCTTCATAGATAAAGAAATCATACTTCCTGATATAAGGCTCGTACAATTCTTCCATAAAATAATAACCTCCTTTTATCTTATGTATCTGAGTGAGGCAGTCAATAAAAGGATAAAATCATGATTATTTGGAAGAATTCTTTCTTGAAAATGGCAATATTTATATGTGTTCTTGTATGCTTAATATATAGTACCATTCATTTTATCGGATAGCAATCCTTTGATGAAAATACATATCAGAAAGGCGGGTAATCTTGAACGACAATCATGATGATGATTCCAAGGATTTGGGGAAATTCGGGGGGATACTGGCACTTGGTATGATTGTGCTCTTAATCCTTTCTGTCCTCTTGCTTGTATTTGGCATCTTTTTCTTTGGTGTTGCAGGCTTTTTCAGCTTGCTTGGCGTGACATATGACTCCGTGAAGGTGCTTGTCTATTTTACCGGACTCTTGTTTGTGATCGATTTCCTTCTGGAGCCAATCTCCAAAATAATAGCCGGTCTTTTCAGCAGATCGTTCCATTCCTATAAACGCTTCATTATACGATCAATCTTCATGGTGGCTTTCTCCTCGCTGTCATTTTATATCACGGATGAATGTATATCAGGCATAACCATCCCCGTCAGGACAGAACTGCTATTAGGGCTTATTTTCTTTTTGATTGAGCTTGTTTTTGAGGATAGACCGAAGCGGGTGAAGGATTAAGATTAAACCGGGCATTAAGAAACCGTTAACGGATAGGTCTTAATGCTTGTTTTTATAGGCTAAAAGTCATTATATTAAGATTTAGGTTTCGTTTCAATATACTTTGTCGATAGAAAAGAGAAATGGTGTGAGAATGATAGGAGGAGGACTGGCATGAAGATAGTATTCCGCTTAATAAACAGCATTCATTCTGCTTCAAATGGGCTGTTCCCTAATAAGAAAAGGGAGGCAAACAGGCAATTATTCACTGAACTTAGTTCTGCCATTCTTCCGCAAATGATGAGAATCAAACAAACATACGGTTTTTTTGAAAGAGAATTATATGTCATTAAGGAGCATAGAAAAAAAGAGTCGGTTAAGGTGATGGATACATGCGCCTTAGCTGAACAAATTCTAGATATAGTGAAGGAAAATGAATCATTGGTTTCTCCTCAGCTGCTCTCTGAATATCACGCCATTCAAGCATTGGAGCTTGGGATACAGGAATTGTATGCGGGCCAAAAGAATGGGCAAGGAACCTATCATATACAGTTGGCTGAGTTTGATCTAAAAAAGAAAAAGCTTCTCTTAGTGAAATCATATATGCTGTTCTTAAGGAAAGTGGCCAAGAGCGCAGGTGTGCTTTATTCAGGCTTAGAGGAGACATTGGATTTCTATCCTCCGTTTATTGACCATTTAACAGAGAATGTTTTAGTAGTGAATCATGCTGAGAAGGGTCAAAAATCCTTCATCATAAGCAACCAATAGCGAGTGAACATAGTAAAGCCGAAAGAAGAAGGCGTGCTTCTTCTTTCGGCTTTTTCTTTATTCATACGTAAGGAGAAGCTTGAAAATGTCCATCGTTGTTCCGGGATAGATTCCCCGTCTTGGAATCTCGAGAATGGATTCCCCTGGTTTGGCCATTCCATCTTTGATCGTAAAGGCCATTTCCATTCCCAATTCATTCAGAATACCAAGCGTCTCGGCATTGTATTCTCCAAATGGATAGGCAAAGGCGGTCTTGGAGCCGACAAGCTCCATGCCGATCTCAATATCCTCGAGAACATCTTCCCTCGGTTTAGAGGTTAGGAAGGCAGCACCGCTTTCATCCCGTTCATGGAATTTGTACGTGTGGCTTTCATAATCAAATATGTCTGTGCTTGCCTCAATATCCTCCACGCTTAAGAACTGGGCATCTGCAGGATCGTAATCTCTTGGGTCCCTATCGATATTTCCGGCAATCAGGAAGATGGTCGCGCGAAGATCGTATTTCTTCAGAACGGGATAGGCATTAATGTAATTATCCTTAAAGCCATCATCAAAGGTGATGAGCACACTTTTCTTCGGAACTTCAATCTCTTCTTCCATATAGGCCTGGAATTCAGCTAATGTTAAGGTTGTATAACCCTCTTCATGTAAATGGTGCATTTGTTCGGTGAATTGTTCCTGTGTCACGATTGTCCCGTATAATTCGCCTTCTTCATTATAATGAGTCGTTTGAAGGTCAGATGATTTGATGATTCTGTGATACATGAGGACAGGGACTTGGGCGGCTTTGGTTGTTTTGGTTACATCAAATTCCCGTATTTCATGCTCCCGATCCAATTCAAGCGGTTTGTCACTTGCAAATTGTACCTTACCAAATGCAATAGTTTCGAAATTTTGGACAAAGAGGGTACCCAGTGCAGCAAAATGGATAATAAAGACTGCTATAAAAGTGATATTATACTTTTTTTTCATTTACATGCACCTCTAGCTTGTTTTTTTGCTTTTCTGTGTGATAGGTATAACATTATCGGAACTAGCCAATTCTTCGCTGTATGTTTGATGCTGTTTTCCGACACGCTGAACTTTATTCCAGCTATTCTTATTGATAAAGTAGGCAATTGTTCCAAATGTATTAAAGATAACACCTAGAAAACGATAGCTTACAATCTCTAATGGAACGAAATAGCCAAGTCTGAGCCGGTCGCGTTTCGTGAAAGAGTGTCCAAGCCTATGAGAAATAATCAGACTCACGAGACTTTGAAACACCCCCAAGCTAAAGGAAAAGAGAAAGAGCATAAGGGCAAGTATGGCACCTGAACCGGACAGAAG
>CAJGCH010000076.1 GCA_904501845.1 uncultured Bacillaceae bacterium
AGGGAAAATGATTAGCTTATTTGAGGAATCAGGGATTGAGTTTGCCATCAATGGAAATTTGGAGGAATCTCTACCGCATGTTTTAAATATCAGTTTCCCTGGAGTGAGTGTCGAGTCTTTCTTGGTCAATATGGACTTGGCAGGTATTGCGGTTTCAAGCGGTTCGGCATGCACAGCGGGATCGATTGAGCCTTCGCATGTGCTGGTGGCCATGTTCGGAAAGGAATCGGAGAGAACGAGAAACTCAATCCGCTTCAGCTTCGGGCTAAATAATACAACAGAAGATATTGAGCGGGCTGCCTTAACAGCCATTAAGGTGGCAAATCGTTTGACGAGATAAATATGTAGAGGTGAAATATATGAAATCCCCAGCGGAGACAAGAGTCGTTGTAGGAATGTCCGGTGGTGTGGATTCTTCGGTTGCAGCCTATCTATTAAAGGAACAGGGCTATGACGTTGTAGGAATTTTCATGAAAAACTGGGACGATACTGATGAGTTTGGCGTCTGTACGGCGACAGAAGACTATGAGGATGTTATCCGTGTCTGCAACCATATCGGTATTCCCTACTATGCAGTTAATTTTGAAAAACAATATTGGGACAAGGTGTTCACGTACTTCCTTGAAGAATATAAGGCAGGACGTACACCGAATCCGGATGTAATGTGCAATAAAGAAATCAAATTCAAAGCGTTCCTTGAGCATGCGATGAGCTTGGGAGCGGATTATTTGGCGACAGGTCATTATGCCCGTGTGGCGTTTGAAGACGGGGAATACAAAATGCTTCGAGGATTGGATTCCAATAAGGATCAGACGTATTTCCTTAATCAGCTGACACAGGAGCAATTGAGCAAGGTCATGTTCCCAATCGGAGAATATGATAAGCCAAAGATACGCGAAATCGCCCTCGCGGCAGGTCTGCCGACAGCAACGAAGAAGGATTCGACAGGTATCTGCTTCATCGGGGAACGAAACTTCAAGGAATTCCTGGGCCAATACTTGCCAGCGAAGCCAGGAGAAATGCGGACAATGGACGGCGAGCTGAAAGGGCAGCATGAGGGTCTCATGTACTATACGCTCGGCCAGCGTCACGGACTGGGCATTGGCGGCAGCGGGGAGCCTTGGTTTGCTGTTGGAAAGAACTTGAAGGATAATGTCCTTTATGTGGAGCAAGGCTTCCACCATGACAGCCTTTATTCGGATTCCATTAAAGCGGTCATGCTGAATTGGATCTCACCGCGAAATCCGGGTGATGAATTCCAATGCACGGCCAAGTTCCGCTATCGTCAGCCGGATAATAAGGTAACTGTGCGCGTCTTGGACGACCAGCGTGCGGAGGTCATCTTTGATGAACCTATTCGGGCGGTGACACCAGGCCAGGCTGTCGTTTTCTACGATGGGGAAGTATGCCTGGGCGGCGGAACAATCGATGAAATTTATAAAAATGGCCTAAAGCTGGATTATGTAGGGTAACTGATGCTTAGGTAGAGAGAATAAAAACGCACGAGGGGCATGATGCCAAGACCTCGTGCGTTTTTTTTGGTGGTGAGGCGGTGTGATTGATTAAAGCTATCTATGCCTCATCTGATTGTCTTTAAAAGAGATATGTACATGGAGTGTACATGGAGGGTGTGCTCATATATCCAAGTTGCGGACTGTCTCTATAAGGCTCATTATTCATTCCATTTCCTCTTCCATATACTTGCCAATACGGTTTGCAATCATCCGATAGCCTTCGTTGTTAAGATGAAGGGCATCGCTGAAATAGTCCTCTTTTTCTTTATCCTTAAATAAATCATTTGTCGGGATAAAGTGAGTATTTTCGTGTCTTTCAGTGATAACCTGAATGGAATTGTCCCAATCGCTGACGATTTCGTTCAGCTGATTGCTTTGCTGGAATGGATTATAGAGACCGACGACCATAATCGGGACAGAAGAGTTATAGTCCCGAATGGTCAGCAATATATCCTTCATGTTTTTTGTATAGAGTTTTTTCTTTTCCGCGATTGTCTCTTCAGAAATACTCAGGAAGTTACCGCCTGTTGCCGTACGCAAATCATTGGTTCCTATGTATACGATAATCCAATTCGCTTCGTTAAATGTCTCATTCACTTTCATGGACTCCAATTGCTTGAGCAAGTCACCTGATTCCTGGCCGGGAATCCCGAAATTGCGAATAGTAAAAGTATAATTGCTTTGCTGATTGAGCTTTTTCTGCAGTTGGCCGATATAGCCTTGTTTCTTCTCATCCCCAAGGCCATAGGTTAATGAGTCTCCAAGCGCGATGATGGTCTGCTCATCATCCGGCTTCAGGTCTGCGTCAAATTGATAGGCATACAAACTGTAGGAGATTGCTGCGGTCAATAGAATGGCCAAGGTTGTAATAAGTCGTTTTTTCATCAATCTGTCCCCCATGTCAAAAGATATAAATGTTTATACCCTAAATTGGAAAAAAGGGAACATGCGCTTTAGACTAGTTCGCTGATTAACAGAAAGACATGGATTCTTTATGGTATACTAATGGCATTCATTATCGTAAGAATAGTAGGAGTGAAAAGAAGCAATGGATAAAAATCAATTAGCGATTCAATATATGGAACAAGGAAAAATGGAGGAGGCAGCCAAAATCTTCGGTGAGATGATAGAAGAAAACCCGAAGGATCCGATTGGTTTCATTAATTTCGGAAATGTGCTGGCTTCTATGAATGATACAGAAAGAGCGATTAAATTTTTTGAGCGGGCGATTGAGCTTGATCCGCAAGCGGCTACAGCCTATTACGGTCTTGGCGGGATTTATTATGATCAGGACGATTTGCTGAAGGCGAAGGATTGTTATGAACAAGCCATTAAAAAAGGGTTGGAGTCAAGCGATACGATGTTCATGTTAGGGCTTTGTCTATTGCATCTTGACCAGCCAAGATTGGCGCTTCCATACTTCCAGCGCAGCACAGAATTGAATGGAGCAGATGCAGAAGCAATGTTCCATTATGGGCTCGCGCTTGCTGGTGCAGAAATGTATGATATGGCAATAGAAGCGTGGGAACATACGCTTGAACTGGATGAGAATCATGCGGATGCTTATTTTAATTTAGGAGTCGCCTATGGGGGAATCAAGGGGGATGCGGAAAAAGCTATCGCCTTATTTGAGAAGGCGCTTGAGATTCAGCCTGACCATATGCTTGCGGCTAATGGATTAAAGCAAATGAAGGAATTAAGCTGAATGGGAGAGGATGGAAGTGGAACAGGAGTCTTTTGTCTTTGCGGACAATGACAAACCTTTTATTAAAGGGACACACTTAGTCACCATCTTTCATAATGAACAGAATTTATATTCGGTCGTCCGTGTAAGGGTGAAGGAAACCAATATATCCTATGATGAGAAAGAGGCAGTCATTACAGGCTATTTTCCAGCACTCCATGAGGAAGAAATCTATACATTCTACGGAAAGATGAAGGAACATCCGCGTTTTGGCCTCCAATTTAATGTGGATAATTTCAAACGCGAGCTGCCTGAATCGAGGGATGGTATCATTGCTTATCTGTCCGGATCGATGTTTAAGGGAATCGGGAAGAAAACGGCGGAATTGATTGTCGATAAGCTTGGAGAGAAAGCCATTTCCAAAATATTGGCCAACCCGTCTATTTTGGATGAGATTCCAAAGCTCGGCGGCGAGAAGGCGAAGGAATTATATGACACGCTCTCCGCAAATCAGGGGCTTGAGGAAATTATGATTTCCTTATCGGGCTTAGGGTTTGGACCGCAGCTGTCCATGAAGATCTATCAGGTATATAAACAAGATACCATCTCAATCATTGAGGCAAATCCCTATCAATTGGTGGAGACAATCGAGGGAATTGGCTTTGCGAAGGCGGATGAGATTGGACAATCGCTTGGACTTGGCGGAAGCCATCCATCGAGGATTAAGGCGGCCATTCTCTACATACTTGACCGCTTTTGCATGCAGGATGGACACACTTACCTTGAGGCGGAACCCTTGCTTGTCGGCGTGAAGGAACTGCTTGAGAAGAATCAAAAGGTCGAAATCACCTTTGAGATGATCACAGACCAAATGGTCCAGCTTTCCGAAGAGGGTAAGCTCATCGGGGAGGAGAAAAGATTTTACATTCCTTCCTTGTATTTCTCTGAGAAAGGAATCGTTACAAACCTCAAACGAATCATGTCCCAGGAAGGATATGAGGAGCAGTTTCCTGAGTCTGAATTCCTTCTTGAGCTCGGAAAGCTTGAGGAACGGATCGGGATGGAGTACGCAGAGGAGCAAAAGGACGCGATTTTTAAAGCGCTCCACTCTCCAATGCTGATTTTGACTGGCGGGCCTGGTACAGGGAAAACGACAGTCATTAAAGGAATTGTAGAGCTTTATTCCGAGCTGCACGGAGTATCCCTCAATCCGAAAGATTATGACAAGGATCATCCCTATCCATTTGTGCTTGCCGCGCCGACCGGCCGGGCTGCCAAACGCATGAAGGAATCGACTGGTCTTCCTGCTGTCACAATCCATCGCCTTCTTGGCTGGAATGGGTCTGATGTACAGCGGAGTGAGGATAATCCCATCCAGGGAAGGCTCTTGATTGTAGATGAGATGTCGATGGTGGATATTTGGCTGGCCAACCATTTATTTAAATGCATTCCAAATGATATGCAGGTCATACTCGTCGGGGATGAGGATCAATTGCCCTCCGTTGGTCCTGGGCAGGTGCTGAAGGATCTGCTCGACTCAGCAGTCATTCCGGTCACCCGGCTTGAGTCTATTTTCCGCCAGGAGGACGGATCATCCATTATTCAGCTCGCTCACTTCATCAAGAAGGGGGAGCTGCCGGCTGATATCCGTAAGCCGCAAAAGGACCGCTCGTTCTTTGCCTGCCAAACAAACCAGGTAGCTGACGTTATCCGGCAGGTTGTCATGAATGCCCGTAAGAAAGGCTTTGCCTCTCGGGATATTCAAGTGCTTGCCCCGATGTATCGCGGCAGTGCGGGCATTGATGCCCTGAATGTATTGCTTCAAGAAATTCTTAATGATAATCACGCGAAGAAAAAGAGGGAGCTTATCTTTGGGGATGTCATCTACCGAGTCGGCGATAAGGTTCTCCAGCTTGTTAATCAGCCTGAAAACGGCATCTATAATGGAGACATGGGTGAAATTATTGCCATTATCTATGCGAAGGAGAATGAAGATAAGGTTGACCAAATCCATGTATCCTTTGACGGGATTGAAACAAAATATACAAGGCAGGAATTGAATCAACTAACCCATGCTTATTGCTGTTCGATTCACAAGTCGCAAGGGAGCGAGTTTCCGATTGTTATTCTTCCAATCGTTAAGAGCTACCACCGCATGCTAAGGAGAAATCTGATTTATACGGCCATTACTCGAAGCAAGCAGTTTCTCATCCTTTGCGGCGAGGAAGAGGCTATGCGCTATGGCGTCTCAAAAAGCGGCGAGGAGGAGCGGATGACGACCTTGCTTGAAAAGCTGAAGGAAGGTTTTGCTGGAAGAAGTCTGTCTTCAGCGGAGCCGGATGCCATGGAGGCTGAGCAATCCCTCCCTGGCATAAATCATGAGCTGACATATGAGGAGCGTCTTTTTGCCACCGACCCAATGATTGGAATGGAAAACGTTACACCTTATGATTTCATGACATCTGGCTAAACTAACAATTGTCAGGCATTTTCCTGAATGTTTTTTCCAATAAAAGGGCATACTGGCACCTAAGGACTGTTTTTTAGGACGAGGTGAAAGTAAAGATGAAATGCCCGAATTGCGCGAGCAAGGATATTGGGAAGATTGGGGTCAATCAATTTTATTGCTGGAATTGCTTTGTGGAGCTTTCCATCGGTAAAGGAATTATGCATGTCCATCAAGTAGAGGAAGATGGATTGCTGAGCTCCTTAGATGACCTTTTCAGTGAAGATGACCGGCAAATAAGCCTATAAATCTTGGCGAACGGATCCGAGGTGATTGACTCATGAACCGAATGGTATCCTCAATGATTGGCTTTGGTGCGGGCATGGCCTTAAGTAATATGAGTAAGGACATGTACAGAAAACGCAAAAGGCAAATGAAGCGATTCGTCAAACGGAATATCCTATAAGGCTAAGGCTGCGAGCATCTAATCAAAGATGTTCGCAGTCTTTTTTTGGTTAGGGCGCTCTTTACATATTTTTTCGTCTATTTAGAAGAATAGTAAAGAGGTGTGGTGGATGAACATACAAGTGAAATGGTTTTACAGGCTCGGCTTCTTTCTGCTTTTATTTATTGTATTGTTTGTGTTTTATTTGCTCAGGCCCATTTGGATGCCTATCCTGCATGTATTTATGACAGCCCTATCTCCCTTTCTGTTTGGGGCATTCATCAGTTATCTGCTTCACCCGCTCGTCGGCTATATAGAAGAGAAGGGGATGAATCGCGGACTTGCGATCGGGCTTCTTTACCTGTTTGTTTTTGGTCTGGCGGGGTTTGGTCTTTATAAAGGCGTCCCGATTCTTGTGGAGCAATTGAATGATATTGCGGTGAGGGCGCCGGAGATGGCAGAATTATATCGAACATATATCATGAAATTTCATACCCATACGAGAGGCTGGCCATTTGGGCTCCATGATCGGCTTGAGTCGATAATCAATACGATGGAACTGAAAATCGGCGAGTCGGTCAATGTGCTGGCAGAAGCTTTAAGCGGGTTGTCGGATGTGCTGATTCTGATTATCTTGATTCCGGTCATCTCCTTTTATTTGCTGAAGGATAGCGAGAGTCTCATTGAAAAAGGGCTGCTTCTTATTCCTGAGAGAAAACGGGAACAAACCAGGCGTTTTCTTACCGATGTTGACCGGTCTCTTGGGGGTTATATTCGCGGGCAGCTCCTTGTTTGCTTCATTGTTGGAGCGAGCGCGTCTATTCTCTTTTATATTGTTGGAATGAATTACCCCTTATTGCTCGGCTTTATTGTAGGGGTAACGAACATTATTCCGTATTTCGGCCCCTTTATTGGTGCAGTCCCGACTATTTTGGTAGCTTTGACTATTTCTGGCGGCATGGCTGTAAAGGTTGCCTGCATTATTATCGTACTTCAATTCCTGGAAGGGAATGTGATATCGCCTATCGTGATGGGAAAGACGTTGAGACTTCACCCGCTCATCATTATTTTCGTCTTGCTTGTCGGCGGAAAGGCAGCCGGTGTTTTAGGATTAATATTAGCCGTTCCAGTACTCGCCTTGGTGAAAGTCATGCTCGCCCATCGAAAATTATTAATGAAATAAGAAATAACTGCCACATACGATTGACAAAGAAAAAAGGAATGTCTATAATCCAACATATAACGGAAATAACGAAAAAGTGTTGATGGAACCCAGTATGTTTAAGCCCTTCAGAAAGCGTGCAGACATGTTGTCCACGAATAAGAGAGAAGTCTCCTTAGGCTGAAAGAGACTTTTGAAGAAGAGAAACAGAAAGCTAGTCCGGAATGCAGGAAAAAACCTGCCGTTTAAACCGCGTTAAGGTTTCTGAGGTGGCGAAGGCAGAAGCTTTCGCAATCAGGGTGGTACCGCGAGTTAAGCTCTCGTCCCTGTTTATGGGGATTGAGGGCTTTTTTGTGTACAATTTTATAAGGAGGAACAAAAAATGAAGTATATGACAGGCGCAGAAATTCGCCAAATGTTTCTGGATTTCTTTCAAGAGAAAGGACATAGGGTTGAACCTAGTGCATCCCTCGTACCAGTAGACGATCCAACCTTGCTTTGGATCAATTCAGGTGTTGCGACATTGAAGAAATATTTTGACGGCCGAGTGATTCCAGACAATCCGCGCATCACGAATGCACAGAAATCCATTCGGACAAATGATATCGAGAATGTCGGGAAAACTGCCCGCCATCACACATTCTTTGAAATGCTCGGGAATTTCTCCATTGGTGAATACTTCCGTGAAGATGCAATTAAATGGGGCTGGGAGCTTCTTACCTCTGACCGCTGGTTTGCGATGCCGAAGGATAAGCTCTACATCACCTACTATCCGGCTGATACTGATACGTATAATGTTTGGAAGAGCCTCGGCGTGCCGGATGACCATCTCATTCCGCTTGAAGATAACTTCTGGGAAATCGGTGAGGGCCCATCTGGACCGGATACAGAAATTTTCTTCGATCGCGGCACGAAGTATGACCCGGAAAATATCGGAATTCGCATGATTGAAGAAGATATCGAGAATGACCGCTATATTGAAATTTGGAATATCGTGTTATCCCAATTTAACGCGAATCCGGAAATTCCGCGCAGCGAATATCCAGAATTGCCGAAGAAAAACATTGATACAGGGATGGGCTTAGAGCGTATGGCCTCCATCTTCCAGGATGGCGAGACCAACTTTGATACGGATCTTTTCCTCCCAATCATTTATAAGACAGAAGAAATTTCTGGTCAGAAATACCGTACGACTCGTGAAAAGGATGTCGCTTTCCGTGTGATCGCGGACCATATCCGTACGGTTGCCTTTGCCGTTGGGGATGGGGCGCTTCCATCTAATGAAGGACGCGGATATGTCCTAAGAAGATTGCTTCGCCGTGCGGTTCGTTTCGCGAAGAAGATTGGCATCAACAAACCGTTCATGTATGAGCTCGTTCCGGTCGTGGCTGATATCATGGTTGATTATTATCCGGAAGTGAAGAAGAACCAAGAATTTATCGCGAAGGTAATCCGCAATGAAGAGGAGCGTTTCCATGAAACCCTTCATGACGGTTTGGCTATCCTTTCTGAGGTCATCCAAGCAGAGAAGAAGAAGGGCAGCGATACAATCAGCGGTTCCGATATCTTCCGTTTATATGACACATACGGCTTCCCGGTTGAATTGACAGAGGAATATGCAGAGGATGAGGGCATGAAAGTTGACCATGCCGGT
Organism: uncultured Bacillaceae bacterium; assembly: GCA_904501845.1. Taxonomy (GTDB): domain Bacteria; phylum Bacillota; class Bacilli; order Bacillales; family Pradoshiaceae; genus Pradoshia. The sequence goes on from CAJGCH010000076.1 coordinate 8,906, forward strand.
TTTGAAAAAGAGATGGAGGCACAACGCGCTCGTGCACGTGCAGCCCGTCAGGACGTTGATTCCATGCAGGTTCAAAGCGGAGTCCTAGGTGATATCAAAGTGGCCAGTGAATTCGTCGGCTATGGAACACTTAAATGCGAGGCGACAGTCAGTGTCATCATCAAGGATGGTGAAATAGCTGAGGATGCGATGGCTGGCGAAGAAGTCCAAATCATCTTTGATTCCACTCCATTCTATGCGGAGAGCGGCGGACAAATCGCAGACAAAGGATTCTTTGAAAACGATGACTTGCGCGTCTTTATCAAGGATGTTCAAAAAGCGCCTAACGGCCAAAACCTGCACACAGCAATCGTTGAATATGGCTTGCTGAAAGAAGGTACAACAGGGAAGGCGCAAGTAGATGCGGCTAACCGCGGCAAGATTACGAAAAACCATACAGCGACACATTTGCTTCATCAGGCACTGAAGGATGTGCTCGGCACACATGTAAACCAAGCCGGTTCCCTTGTTCAGCCAGACCGACTTCGTTTTGACTTCTCTCACTTTGGACAGGTGACTGCAGAAGAGCTTGAGCAAATCGAGCAAATCGTCAACGATAAGATTTGGAAGAATATTGATGTGACAATTTCCAATAAAGCATTAGCAGAAGCAAAAGCGATGGGTGCCATGGCACTCTTTGGAGAGAAATATGGTGACATCGTCCGTGTTGTCCAAGTTGGCGACTACAGCTTGGAATTATGCGGCGGCTGCCATGTGCCGAACACGTCGGCAATCGGTCTATTCAAGATTGTTTCTGAGTCTGGTATCGGTGCCGGCACGAGACGGATTGAAGCCGTGACAGGTGAATCTGCATACATGCAGCTGAAAGAGCAAATTGGCATTCTCCGTGAGGCTGCTGTGAAAGTGAAAGCCAATCCGAAGGATCTGCCAGGAAAGATTGATTCCTTGCTTAGCGAAGTGAAGGACCTTCAGAAAGAGAATGAATCATTGGCAGCGAAGCTTTCCAATATTGAAGCTGGAAATATTCAGACAAAGGCAGAGACCATTAATGGCGTGACTGTTTTATCCGCGAAGGTCCAAGCACAGGATATGAACAATCTGCGTAACATGGCTGATGACTTGAAGCAGAAGCTTGGTTCGTCTATCATCGTGCTTGGAAGTGTCCAAGGAGACAAGGTGAACTTAATTGCGGCGGTAACAAAGGATTTAGTAGACGAAGGCTACCATGCTGGAAAGATCATCAAAGAAGTAGCGACACGCTGCGGAGGCGGCGGAGGCGGCCGTCCAGATATGGCTCAGGCTGGCGGCAAGAATCCGAATGAATTGGATGCAGCCCTTGCAGCCGTAAAAGAGCTGGTAGAAGCGCATTAATAAATTGAAGCGAGCGAAAGGACAGTAAATACCTGTCCTCTCGCTTTTCATTTTGAGCAAGTGGTGGTATGTTAAAAATATGGACGGTAAACAATAAGCTTGGCTCTTGACGTTTATAAACAGGTTTAATTAGTGTACAATGTGTAAAGAACGATGAAAAGCTTGTTCTCAAATAGGAAGCGGGGTGCAAAGATGAGTTCATTTGATAAAACAATGAAATTTAATTTTCCAGATGATTCCTTCGAGCATGATGTTAGTGAGGTCCTTATGGAAGTTTACAATGCTCTGAATGAAAAAGGCTATAATCCGATTAATCAAATCGTAGGTTATCTGCTATCGGGAGACCCGGCTTATATTCCGCGCCATAAAGATGCGCGTAATCTCATTCGCAAGCTTGAGCGTGATGAGATTATTGAGGAATTAGTTAAATCGTATTTAAAGCACCATCGTGAGGGATAAGAATGAGAATAGTCGGCCTGGATGTGGGAACTAAGACCGTGGGTGTTGCCATCAGCGATGAGATGGGCTGGACTGCCCAAGGCCTAGAGACCATTGCCATTGATGAAGAAAAGAACCAGCTTGGCATGAAGCAGTTGGATGTGCTGCTTAAACCTTATAAAGTGGACAAGTTTGTGGTCGGATTGCCCAAGAATATGAACGGGACAATTGGTCCAAGAGGTGAAGCGAGCAAGCATTATGCGGAGAAGCTTGAAAAGCGCTATAAAGTGCCTGTTGTCCTTTGGGATGAACGGTTAACTACGATGGCTGCGGAACGTGTACTGCTGGACGCAGATGTCAGCCGGAAAAAACGCAAGAAAGTCATCGATAAGATGGCTGCTGTCTTAATTCTGCAAGGCTATTTGGACAGCGGGAAGCTTTAAAGGTCTTTGCTGTGTGAGACGAACTGGTCAAATTGATACCTGGATGGACGCTGTCTCTCTAGAAATTAATGATCCTTGTCGAACCAGCTTAAATAAACAAGAGGTGAATGAAATGGAAGAAAACATGATTACAATTATCGATGAAGATGGAAATGAGCAACTACACGAAATTTTGCTAACATTTGAATTAGACGATTATGACAAACAATATGTCGTATTTGCTCCAGTAGGAACAGATGATGAAGAAGATTTAATCCATGTCGCTTCGTACACTCCGGATGAAAGCGGAGAAGTCGGCACATTAAACGATATTGAAGA